>JAYWAE010000326.1:0-4052 GCA_043782715.1 Pseudobdellovibrionaceae bacterium
GAGAGCAGGCTCAGCCCGACGCTGACCCACAGGCACCAGTAACCGATGTTGGCGATGGGGATATTGAAAATCGGCTCCCAGATGAGCAAGCAGGGGATCGCCACCATCTGCGCGGCGGTCTTCCACTTGCCGAAGGGTTTGGCGGCGATGATCAAGTTGTTGGCCGCGGCCACCGAGCGAATGCCGCCGATGAAGATGTCGCGTGCCAAAAATAAAAATACCATCACCGGATCGACCCGGTTCATCGTCAGCAGCATGACGATCGCACCGAGCACGAGAATTTTGTCGGCGATTGGGTCCATGAAACGGCCCATATTGCTTTCGACTTTGAATTTGCGCGCGAAATGGCCGTCGAGCCAATCGGTGACAGAGGCCAAGCCGAAAAGAACCGCCGCCGTCCAACCGGCCCAGGCCCAGCCCGATAGGAGCATGAGTACAGCGACGATGACCGGGCCCATCGCAGCTCGCGAATAGGTCAAGATCATGGGCAAATTGTTTTTCCACTTGGCGGTCATTCGTTAAGACAATAGCATCAAATTTTTGAGGGAGTCGACTTTGAAATGGCTGGTTTGCCTGTTGACATTCGCCAGCGCGGCGGCTGCGGAACAACCCTTTTGGCGGGCCAAAGAGAAGGCCTACAAGCGCATTCGCGAAGGCGAAATTTTGGTCAGTGTGGCGACGGTTCCGAACCCCGCTCCGCCGCCTAAAAATGCGCTGCGAGCTGCGGGTGGTGGAGTGGTTGCAGCGCCACGCGCATTCGTCTTTGAGACCGCGAGCGATTATGAGCGTATCGCGCGCACCAGCGACTACGTAAAATCCGTCCGCTACAACGCCGCTACGAGCGCCGTTACGATCGAAATGGAAGCATTTGGCCATAAGGGTCACTTCGTCGTGGAAGTGCACGCGCATCCGGGACTCGAGCCGATGCGCATCGAGTATAAAATTATCGAAGGGCCGCTGGCCGGGATGAGTGGTGAGGTGAATTTTACGAATCTTGGCCGCGCCTGTGAAGTCGGTTTCACCGGCGAGTTCAAAGGCGACGAATTTCCCATTCCCAGGGTCTTTTTGGAGTTTGGATTCGAAGTCATTTTGCAGAAGATGGCGGCCCGCGTGCGCGCCTATGCCGAGGAGGAGTGGCGCACGTCCTTACCCAAGGCAAGACCGGTGGACAGGCGTAAAAGTCTGTGGAACAATCCGCCCGATCATGAAAAACGCGGAATATTTCACGTATCCACGCCGGGTGGCCTTCTCGGACACCGACGCGATGGGCGTTGTCCACCACGCCAATTACCTGCGCTACGTCGAAGAGGCGCGTGTGCATTGGATGCGCGAACACGGGCTCTCGCGGACGCATTTTCCGCACAGCGATCGCGTATTGGCGGTGCTGCACTACCAGATGTGGCATTATAAGCCCGCCGCATTCGATGATCTGCTTGAAGTAAGGCTGCAGGTGCGGCGCCAGGGATTGAAGATTCATTTTCAATATGCGATCTATCGTGGAGAGTTGCATCTCGCCGATGCCGAGACACTGCATATTCCAGTCGATGCCGAGCTCAAGCCGGTGCGGCCCAATCCGATTTTGCTTGAGCGCTTGGAGAAGGAAAAATGGACAGAAACCTGGCTCTCGAATTCGTAAGGATCACGGAAGCGGCGGCGCTTGCGAGCGCGCGCTTCATGGGCCGTGGGGATGAAAAAGGCGCCGATCAAGCGGCGGTCGATGCCATGCGTAAGGCATTCGACTCGGTCAACATCGACGGCGTGGTGGTGATCGGCGAAGGCGAGCGCGACGAAGCACCGATGCTTTACATCGGTGAGAAAGTCGGCCGGCGCGGTCCCGATGCTCCGCTGATCGACATTGCGTTGGATCCTTTGGAAGGCACTACGATATGCGCCACCGGCGGCGTGGGTTCGATTTCGGTCATCGCCGTTGCCGAGCGCGGAAATTTTCTACACGCCCCCGACAGTTACATGGAAAAAATCGCCTGCGGCCCGGCCGCGCGCGGAAAAATCTCGTTGGAAAAATCAGCGCGTGAAAACGTGCGCATCGTCGCCGAAGTCTTATGCAAACGCATTGAAGACGTAACCGTGGTGATCTTAGATCGCCCGCGGCACAAGGACCTGATCGAGGAAGTGCGCTCGACCGGCGCGCGCATCCGCTTGATCGGCGACGGCGATGTTTCCGCCGGCATCGCACCCTGTTGGACCGACACCGGCATTGATCTCTTGATGGGCACCGGCGGGGCGCCTGAGGGTGTAATTACAGCTGCGGGGATAAAATGTTTAGGCGGCGATTTTGAATGCCGCTTGAAATTCCGCTCACCCGAAGAGCGCGCGCGCGCGGTGAAAATGGGTGTGAAAAATCCGGACCAAGTTTTCAAACTTGAAGACCTAGCCAAAGGTTCGGTGATGTTTTGTGCCACGGGCGTCACCGATGGTCCGTTGCTCAAAGGCATTCGCACATTGCCGGGCGACCGCGCGACGACGCATTCGATCGTCATGCGCTCGGCCACCGGTACCGTGCGTAGGATCGAAGCCGAACATAACTTCACGATCAAAACCAAAGTTTAGCGATGAGGGCGTCGCTACGCTGCTTTCACTGCGGGAACGAGATCGTCTACGTCGACCGCGTCGGCATTCGCGAAGAATGCGAGAAGTGCAAGAGCGACGTGCACTGCTGCCGCAACTGCAACTTCTATGATCCCAAAGTCTACAATGAATGCAAAGAACCGCAGGCTGAGGTCATACGCGAGAAAGACCGCGCCAACGTCTGCGACTACTTCCAGCCGGGCGGCGGTGCCGGTAGTGTTGCGAAAACCAAAGAAGATCTGCTGAAAGCCGCGGAAGCGCTATTCAAGAAAAAGTAGGCTCTAAAGCTGGGACGGGAGCCTAATGCCGCTCGTGGTACTAGACAATCTAGTGACCGCATACTGAGGTGCGCAAAAATTGCAATTCTGTCGCACTCTTTTTTAAAGTGTCACAGGTCCCGTATACGTACATTGCAAATTAAATTTCTGCGGAATTTGTAGAAAAATTGTCCGTAATGCAAGAATCGGCACCAATGGTTTTCGGGACATTTTTGGAACAAATGCAAATTTCGTCGCAGAAATTTCGAGCTTTTTGACTCAGGTTCAATTGAAAAATTGACTTCACTTTTTCACGCCGCACTCGTCAAATATGTGCACTCATATAGACGGGGGAATGCATGCAGCGAAACAGTTTAACTGAACGTCGGCCCACTCAAGCGGGAGCTGCTCAAATTGCAATCAAAGGTGCCGCAAAAGCGGGCACTCGAAGTTCACGCACGACTGTCAACGCGCCTACTGTAGATGGTGTTCCCGGCGCCAGAGATCAGCGTCAACAGCTGCGCGGACTGATGCAGGTGGTGAAGGCCGTGCGCAGTGGCGATTTTTCCGTGCGCATGCCAGTTGATCACGAAGGTATCGTGGCCGAAATCGGCGAGGTCTTAAACGACATCATCGAATTAAATGAGAACATGGCCAATGAATTCTCGCGCGTGAGAAACACTGTCGGTCTCGAAGGGCGAATGAACGAGCGCGTGATGATGGGCTCAGTAAAAGGCGCCTGGGCGATCTCAGTCGACTCGGTCAACTTGCTGATCGGGGATCTAGTGCAGCCGACGACGGAGGTCGCGCGCGTGATCACTTCGGTGGCGAAAGGCGATTTGTCGCAGAAGATGTATTTGGAAATGGACTCCCGGCCGGTGAAGGGGGAGTTCCTGCGCATCGGTACGACCGTGAACGCGATGGTGGATCAGTTGAACTCCTTCGCCTCCGAAGTGACTCGGGTTGCTAAAGAGGTCGGTACCGAAGGTAAACTCGGTGGCCAGGCGAACGTAAAAGGCGTGTCGGGTGTGTGGAAAGACTTAACTGACAACGTGAATGGTCTTGCCGGGAATTTGACCGATCAGGTGCGTAACATCGCCAAGGTGACGACCGCGGTCGCCAAAGGCGATTTGTCGCAGAAAATCACTGTCGATGCGCGCGGAGAGATTCTCGAGCTCAAAAATACGATCAATACCATGGTGGATCAGC
>JAYWAE010000327.1:0-28076 GCA_043782715.1 Pseudobdellovibrionaceae bacterium
GACCCGGACAAGCGCGACTACATCGTCTCGAACGCCAAAATCGAAAAAACCGGATTCAAAACTCAGGTCGGCTTGATGGACGGCATTCGCGAGCTCAAGAAGGGCTTTCAGATCTTGAAACGTTCGCAATATGGCAACGCTTGAGCTAAAAAAATCGGACCCTGTCTTCGTTACGGGTCATCGTGGACTCTTGGGTTCGGCCATAGCGGCCGAGCTCTTGGCCCAGGGCTACACGAACGTACAAACTGCACCTCGTTCTGAACTGGACCTCACCGATCAAAAAGCCACTTACGAGTTCTTACGAGCCAATAAGCCTAAGGCCGTCATTCATTGCGCGGCATTGGTTGGCGGGATTCACGCCAACTCCAAGCGGCCGGCGGAGTTCTTACAGCAGAACTCCGCCATGCAGAGCAATGTGATCCATGGTTCACACTTGGCAGATGTTCAAAATTTGATCTTTTTTGGCAGCAATTGCATGTATCCGACCGCGGCGCCGCAGCCGATGAATGAGTCGCTGATCATGAGCGGTCCGATGGAGCCTTCGAATCTGGCCTACGGCTCGGCCAAAGTGGCCGGTGTGGTGCAGACCGACGCCTATCGCAAGCAGTTTGGGCGTCGCTACTTTTCGATTATCCCCTGTAGCCTCTATGGCCCAAATGACTGTTTCGATCCCGAACAATCGCACGTGACTCCGGCCTTGATTTTAAAATTTCATCGCGCCAAGGTGGAAAAGCAGTCGTCGATCGAGATGTGGGGCACCGGCAAACCGCGACGGGAGCTGATGTTCTCGGGCGACGCCGCTCGCGGAGCGGTTTTGCTTTTGGAAAAATACGATGCTACTCAGGGGCCGATCAATCTTGGCGCAGGCGATGACTTGAGCGTCGGTGAAATCGCAGAAATCACCGCCCAAACCGTAGGTTTCAAAGGTGAAGTTAAATTCGACTTGAGCAAACCCGACGGCAATATGCGCAAGCTGCTCGACTCTTCCAGAGCTCGCGACTATGGTTTTATGCCACAAGTCGAGTTGCGCGATGGTTTAAAAAAGACATATGAGTGGCTACAACAGGCTGAATTCGTGCGCGGAGCCGCGCGCATCATTAGGAGTTGAAATGAATATCCCGCAGTTTATCCGTAAAGAAATCGAGTCATCGGTTCAAGAAAAAATGAAGTTGCTGGAGAGTGCTGAACTCCTCGCCACGGTCGCCAAGATCTCGGAAGTCTGCATTCAGGCCTATAAAAACGGCAATAAGACCCTCTTCGCCGGCAACGGCGGGAGTGCCGCGGATGCCCAACACTTGGCTGCAGAGTTCGTTAGCCGTTTTTATTTTGATCGCCCCGGCCTGCCCTCCATCTCGCTCTCGAGCGATCCTTCGGTCGTGACCGCCATCGGCAACGACTACGGCTATGAGAATCTTTTCTCCCGGCAAGTGCAGGCGCATGGACGCAAAGGCGACATCCTCTTCGCGATTTCCACTTCTGGCAAATCGCCCAACGTCTTAAAGGGCATCGCCACCGCCAAAGAAATGGGCGTCATCACCGTCGCACTGACCAGTGCAAAAGGTTCAGACATGGCCGGTCTCTGCGATTACGCCGTGATGGTTCCGTCCACATCGACGCCGAAAATCCAGGAATCGCATATCACCATCGGCCATGCGATTTGTGCCGCGGTCGAGGAAGCGCTTTTTAAAAAATGATCCAACCACGCGTTTTGATTCTCGCCGGTGGTTTTGGAACGCGCCTGGCCTCAGTGGTCAGTGACCGCCCCAAGCCGATGGCTCCCATTCAGGGCCGGCCGCTGCTCGAATATCAAATTGAGTTTTTAAAGAACCAGGGCTTTGCCGACTTCACGTTGCTCACCGGACACATGTCCGAAGTGATCGAAAAGCACTTTGGCGACGGCCATAAATTTGGCGTCATGATCAATTACTCGGTCGAGAAAACTCCTCTGGGTACGGGTGGCGCGATTCGTCAGGCGATCGAAAAGGCGTCGGGCAACCAGTTTCTCGTTTTGAACGGCGACGGACTCTTTGCTACGGACTACCGCCGCTTGCAACGGCTCAGTGAAGGCCCGATCACACTGGCATTAAAATTTTCCCACGACCTTTCCCGCTACGGCGCGGTCGATATTGATGCGCAATACCGCGTGACCCGCTTTCGCGAGAAAGCGGCTGACTTGGGAGAAGGTTTTCTGAATGCCGGCGCCTACATGCTCGAACGTTCCGCGCTCGAAAGTATGCCGTCTGGAAAATTCTCGCTCGAAACGGAAGTCTTTCAGCCGTTGAGCAAAAGCGGCGGCCTGCGCGGAATTCCATGCGGCGGCAAGTTTGTCGACATTGGCACGCCCGATTCTTTTGAGTTCTCCCAAGCCAATCTGCCAAAGTGGATGGAAGAGCGCTTGCGCCCTTGCCTGTTTTTGGATCGCGACGGTGTCTTAATTCGCCATATCGCCTACATGCACAAGCCTGAGCAGGTCGAACTGATTGAGGAGACCGTCGGTTTAATCAAAAAGGCCCATAGCGCGGGCTGGTGGTGCGTTTCGGTGACCAATCAGGCTGGAGTGGCGCGCGGAATGTTCAAAACCACGGACGCTGAAAAAGTTCATGCTGAAATCGACCGCCAACTGGCGGCTCGGGGCGTGAAGCTGGACGCTTGGTTCAGTTGTTACAATCACCCGGAGGGCTCGATGCTCGAGTACACTAGCGCTTGCCTGCGCCGGAAACCCGGACCCGGAATGATCCTTGAAGCCTGCGAAAAGATGCCCATCGACCTCTCGCGCAGCCTCATGCTCGGCGACAATACGAGCGACCAGATCTTAATTCCAGATTTGACCACGTACTTGCTAAAAGGGGATTTCAAGCTGGAGCCTGTTCGCCCTGAAAATCGAGCATTCGACGATGTCAAAGAATGGGCGCGCGCCGTTGAGAACGCGATTGCTGAGGACTAGAGCCTATTGTCTCTCAAATCCCTCATCGAGAAAACGCTTGAACTGATGATTGAAATCGCCAACAGCATGCTTATCGCGCACGCGCCGGTGGCCGGCCAAGGCGAGAGAGGCCCTGGATTGCGGTGAATTCAATTGCTGCAAAATCGTTTGGTAGAGATGTTCCGTCACCAAGCCCGGAGCGTTCAGCATCGGCTTATAGTCTTCGCGCAATTCGCCGGAGATTTCGTCGACCCAAGAAACTGTGCCATAGACACCCGGCACGACCAATCCTGTGACACCGTCCTCGACATACTCCTGCAAACCCCATCCGTCCGACACGATCGGAACGGCCCCGTAATACATCGACTCGAGCAGAGACACCACATGCAGGCGCGCGGACGGCAACAAGAAGTAGTGCGAGGAGCGGAGCAGGCCCAAGTAGTCATCTTGTGACATGAAACCTTCACGCACCTCGACGCGTGGGTCTTCCAAAATTCCGGAAAACCGGATTCCCAAATCTTTGGGCAGGCGCGAGCGCAATATCAAACGTACGGGATGTTTGTCTTTCAACAATTTCTCGAACGCTTCGAGAATCGAAATACCCCCGCGCAAATAAAAATTAGCGGGATATTGATGCCAGGAATTGTTGAAGAAGAAGGTAATTTCTTCCGGCCCGCGCAACTCATCGAGCTTCGCTTCTGAAACCTCGACGCGCGGGACGTAGGGAGTGGCAATAAATTCGGTTTTGGCGGCGATCAAATCGCTCTGAAACAGCTTGTGCACGGAATCGCGCGTCGACTTCACATGCGTCAGCACGCCCAAGCAGGTTGGCGATTCCAGCAGCGATTTGACGAAGGGGAACATATTGGAGTCGCGAATACTCGCACCGGAGGTACGGCCGTTGAAGGCATAGGGCCGGAACAAAGTCGTGACGTCCTCGATTTCGAGAAACCAAGGCTCGTTGGTCTGGGTAAATGGAAAGGTGGGCAGAAAACTGGCGGCACACTCGTTCGGCGCCGGTACGATGCGCGTCAGATCCCGGGTCATTGAAAAGCCAAGCGCGCGCGCCCAGCTGGCGCCGTTCGCATGGCTCACGACGGTCAGCGTACGCAGCCACTGCCACCATCCCGAAACGGCCACCGGCAAGAGGCGGAACCATTCGCGCCAGCCGATTTGGCGGGTGACGAAGCCATAACCCTCAGGCGGAAACTCGAGATGGCGGAACTGCGGGTGTGAGCCGACATTTCCCATCTTGACGAACGCGCGTTGATTGCGGGGAAAGTAAATCTTTTTCATCAAGCCGTCCCAAACAAGCTGCTGTACGAGCGCGACCCACCCTGGGTGGGGCCGTCGAATACAAGTTGGCCCTGTTCGAGCACCAAACAGCGTTTGCAAAAGCGCTGCATGGCTTGCGGGTCGTGAGTCACCATGATGACCGTGCGGCCCTCGGAAAAGAACTTTTCGATTTTGCGCATACACTTGCGCTGAAAACCTTCGTCGCCCACCCCTAGTACTTCATCGAGCACGATGATCGGCGCATCCAAGTGGCAAGCCACGGAAAATCCCAGCCGCACGACCATTCCCGAGGAGTAATTTTTGATGGGATAGTAAATTTCCTCGCCCAGCTCCGAGAATTCGACGATTTCAGGAATCAACTCGTTCAGCCGCTGGCGCGACATTCCGAGAATGGCGCCGTTGAGCAAAATGTTTTCGTAGCCCGAAAGTTCGTTATGAAAACCCGCACCTAGTGCGACGAGCGGTGCGATGCGTTCGCGTACGATGACTTCTCCAGAATCTGGCTGGTAGATGCCGCAGAGAATTCTCAGCAAGGTGCTCTTGCCCGTACCGTTGCGGCCCATCACGCCGACCACTTCGCCGCGGTTGATGGAAAAACTGACCTTCGACAACACGGTCTTGCTGCTGCGCTGGAGCTTGAAATATTCGCCATTGGCCAAGCTGACAAAAGTAGACTTGAGGCTGCTTGGCCGATTGCGCACGTAGTGAAAAGTCTTGCTCACATTGCGGAATTCAACCAGCGGCAAGCTCATAACTGCTCCACCAATCCGGCCGAACGCACTCTTACCATATTGGCGATGACAAAGAATACAACCGTCCAACCGGTGAACAACCACAACATCAACGGATCGGGAGCGTGACCCTCAATCAAAATATCGCGGATGGCGATAAAGTAAGGTGCCATCGGATTGGCATAAAGGGCCCACTGGTACTGTGGCGGGATCATCTTAGCCGAATACAAGACCGGAGTGAAGTACATCCAAAGTTGGATCACGATTGCGAACATGTGCTTGAGATCGCGGAAGCGCACATAGGCGCAAGCCATGATGAAGGCCAAACTGTAAGTGAATAAAAAGAGTGCCAGAGAAAGTGGAATAAACCAAAGTGCATGCACCGTGACCGGCAGGCCGGAAAATACCAGTACACCGGCTAAAATCGGCAACGCCAAAACAAAGCTTATAAAATTAGAAATCACCGATGCCGCTGGAAAAGCTTGCAGCGGCACGGGAAGGTTCATCAGCAGATTTTGGCCGGTCACCAAAGAGTCCAGCCCCTCACCGACAGTCGACGAAAAAAACACCCACGGGAAAATTCCGGTGACTATGAACGCGAGATAATGCGGCACCGGGATTTTTAAAATCACCTGATAGAGAAAATAGAAAACCATGACCTGCAAAAACGGAACACCCAAGGTCCAAAGATAACCGAGCGCAGACCCGCGGTACTTCACTTTGAAGTTGCGGAAGACGAGGTTCGCCAGCAGGTTACGTCGGTGCAGGCAAAAAAATTCGCTCAAACTTGCTGTCATCAATTATACCTGAATGAACTTTCCTTCCATGCGATAGGCGCTCCAGTTGCGTTCACGCGAGCTGCGGTAGATGGCTTTGTTGGGGTTGTAAAGAATGATCTGTGAGCCTTTGAATTCGAACTTGAAATCAACTTCAATTAGCTTGCTGAGCGCCTTGCGCACATTCGTCTGCTTGTCGACCGGCACGTAAAATAAGATGAATCCGCCGCCGCCGGCACCGAGAATTTTGCCGCCAAGGGCACCACTACTGAGGCCGGCTTGGTAGATCTCATCCAGCGCGGAATTTGAAACTGAGTCCGACAACTCCCGCTTCAAGCGCCAAGCGTCGTGCAGCATGCGGCCGATATCGTCCAAGTTGGAATCGTTGGATTCAAAAATACCCTGAGCCGCATCCACCATATCGCGCATGGTGTTGAGCTGGCTCTTTTTGCGTTCGAAGTTGGCGACCTGAGTCTTGGCTACGGTTTCGGCAATGCGCGATTGTCCGGTAAAGAAAAGCATGAGGCGGTCGTTCAGCTCTTCGTGGCGCCAAGGAGGGATGATCACGGGCTTGGCCGAGAACGAACCGTCTTTGTGAAAGTCGATACGGTTGATACCGCCAAACGCCGCCGCCACCTGATCCTGTGATCCTACGGTCTCATGAATTACATTTTGTTCGATGTGAATGGCCTGTTCGGCCAACTGCTGCTTCGACTTCATTTGCCCTTTGAGAGCGCACAGTGCGTTGAGCAAACCGACCGTGAAGCTCGAGCTCGAGCCAATACCGGAACGGGCCGGCAAGTCGCCGTCGTAGTGAATCTCGAGGCCGTTTTCGATGTTCATCTCTTGAAAAACCGCGCGCACAGCCGGGTGTTCGATGTCTTTGTTCTCGATTACATTCTCGATACGCGAGTAGACGATGCGATGCTTGTGTTCAAAAAACGGCGGCAGATAACGGCAAGTGATGTAGCCATATTTGTTGATCGTCGAGGACAAAACCGCGCCGCCATTTTCACGGTACCAGGCCGGATAGTCGGTGCCGCCGCCAAAAAATGAGATGCGAAATGGAGTTTGGCTTATGATCATGATGCTCCCAGTACAAGCCTTGTTTTTACGTGTTTCCGCTCGATATTCGACTCTGCCACATGGATTTCAGGACGTCTATTTTTCAAAGCTCGCGGCGAATGAAGTCCAGCACGTTTTGAAATCTGAAAGCGGGCTCGGCTTCTCTTAGACGCGATATGTCAGCACGGGAATATTCGGCCTCCGACCTTGTGCCCGCGCGAATTTCCAGCTGGGGATGTTTGTGCGCGAATTCGGACACAATATCACGGATGCGAGTGGCCTCTCCGCAACCCAAGTTGAGTATGGGCCAACTCGTGGGGCGCTCGAGAAAGCGTAAAATTAGGCGCGCGGCATCCTCGACGTGAACAAAATCGCGTTGGGAAATGCCCTGGTTGAGCAGCGTAAAGGGACGCTTCTCCGCAAAGGCCCGCTGCAACTGGGCCAGAATCGAAAAGCGATCACCGCCGCCATAAGTGTTGAACAGGCGGAAAATTTGAAAGGGAACTCCGGCCTCGGTGCAGAAGCGCTCGATCATTTGCTCATTGAGCAATTTAGTCGTGCCGTTGATTGATATCGGCGCCAAATCTCCATCCTCGCGAGTGACTTGGCTACGGCCATAAACCGCGCAGCTGCTGATGAACAGCAGTCGAACCTTGCGGTTTTTACCAAGCCATTCCAGTACCCGCGCAGTCGCAGTCACATTGGATTCGACCACCGAAAGCGGATCTTGAGTGACCGGCGTAAGTAAATCAGACGCGGCATGAATGATCACGTCGGCACCATTCGCAAGTGCTGAAAAACGCGGCCAATCGCCACGGTCGATCGGCATCCATTGGTGCGCGCCGCCCAAACGCTGTAACGTCGTGCCTAAATTTCCGCGTGGTCCAGTTAAAAGCACCTTCATGATTCAGCTCCGCTCTTTACTTTGACGGGACTCGCGGAAAAGGGCAATCAGAGATTGTGACCCAAACAGAGCCGAAAAGTTTTCAGAAAAAGTTCCTCCAACTTGGGAGCGGATCGGCGTTGGCGCAATTGGCTTCGCTGCTTCTCATGCCCTTGCTCAGCCGGCTGTATTCGCCCGAAGAGTTCGGCACGTTTGCGGTTTACTATGCGCTGAGCACTGTTTTTGGCTTAATTTCCACTCTGCGCTTTGATGTCACCATTGTGCTCGCGAAAGACGAAAATGAAGCCGCGCATTTGGTTTGGCTGAGCCTTACGATTTGTGCACTGATGACCGTGCTGACGGGCATTGCGATGGCGCTCGGCGCTTGGTGGGACTTGTCCGCGTATTTAAGTTTTCGGCTGATTCCCGCCACGCTCACTTCCGTGTTGGCCTATGGGATAATCCAAACTCTGATCAATTGGCACTCCCGCCAGCAGAGCTTCGAGGTCCTCGGATTTCGCAACGTGGCCGAGCGCGTGTTGACCCTAGGATCCGGCATCGGTTTTGCCTTAATCGGCTGGCATGAACTGGGATTGGTTTTGGCGCAAACACTCGGACTTGGATTGTCGGTGTTGTATTTGTTTTCGAAAACCAAACTGCGCTACAGCGACAATGACCATTCCACTTGGCGTCAGCTGGTCAAACGCTATGCAGATTTCCCCTCGCGACAGCTGTTTTCGACCCTGCTGTCGACGGGCGCGGGCCAGCTGCTCTCGCTCTTGTTCGCCCATTTTTTCTCGCGTGCGGATCTGGGCCAGTACAGTTTGGCCACGCGCGTTTTGGAAGCGCCGATCAATTTGATCGCCAATACATTCTCCACCGTCTATTACCAAACCGTGGCCTCGCGCTCGCTGGCGGAACGGCAACGGCTATTCTTGCGGTCGCTGAAGGGCCTAGGACTGGCTTTCGCCGGTCCCATTCTTCTGCTGGCGCTGACTGGTCCGTGGTTGTTCAGCTGGATCTTTGGCGCCAATTGGGTCATCGCCGGCATGCTGGCGCAGGTTTTGAGCGTGCTCACGCTATTTCGTCTTTTGTTTATCTCGCAATCGAGCGTGCTGCTGATCCAACGCCGGCTTACCATTGACCTTTGGATCTCCGCTTTTATGTTTGCGGCGCAAGTCGGCGGCTTCGCGCTGGGCTTGGTCTACTTCGGAACGATGCAAGGCTGTGTGCTCCTCATCACCATTCTCAGCTCACTCGTCTACTCATTCTCACTCTATAAGATCTACGCGATCCTCAATGTGACGCAAAGCACTACGCCGATGGCTCACTCGCTCTGAGGTTTTGACCCTTCTGCTCAGCCGGGCGATAAAATGCTCAATGAATTCTCTATTGAGCCGCTTCTCTCCCCGCCACTTCAGCTTTCGCCATTTGATGGCGGATGCTCTGATGATTGCAGCCTCACTTTATTTTAGTTTATGGCTACGGCTTGGCGACGCGCACCTGACCGAGCATTTGAGTGCTCTGAACAAATTGGCCGTGGGTTTTGTCGTCTTGCGCTTGTGCACGCTGCTCGCATTCGGCGCTTACCAAATTCTTTGGCGCTACATTTCGACCAGCGATGCCACCCGTCTAGCTACGGCTGTTTTTGCATCCGTTCCCTTGCTTGTGTCTTGGACTTATTTATTTGCCGACTTTGGTTTTGTACTCATTCCCCGCTCGTTTTTTGTGATCGACGGTTTTGTCTGTGCGGCGCTGCTGATGGGAGTGCGGCTGGCGCGCCGGCGTTTGTTTGAGCGGATGATGCAGCCGCAGAAAAGCGCGGTTTCGCTCGGCAAGCTGATTATATATGGAGCCGGAAACAACGGCAGGCTTTTGGCGCAAAGGATGATGGCCGATCCCAACCGCGACCGCGATCTGCTCGGTTTTATCGACGACGATCCGCAAAAACGTGGCAAGCGCATTCACGGTTTGGCGGTCATCGGCGGGCGTGACGACATGGACGCGATTTTGGCCAAATCAGGCTGTACGGATATGATCGTGGCCGTGACCAATCCTCCTCCTGAGTTAATGCGCGACTTGGTTCTGCTCGGCCGCAAGCTCGGCGTGCGCGTGCAGCGGATCGCGCATTTCGATGAGACTCAGATTTTGAGCCGCAGTGAAGCCGTGTCACGGCAGATTGAATTGAAGGATCTTTTGAACCGGTCGAGTTCGCAGGTCGACTTGCCGTCGCTAAAAAGTTTGATGACGGGAAAAATCGTCTTGGTCACTGGAGCCGGCGGCAGCATTGGCGCGGAGCTTTCGCGCCAGATCGCGCGCTTTGCGCCTGAAAAATTGCTGCTGCTCGATCATTCCGAATTCAATCTCTTCGAGATCGACCGCGAACTGCGGCCGTCGACCCAAGACTTCGAGAATTTCATTCCCTTGCTGACCGATGTGAAGGATGCGACTGCGCTGCGCTTTGTGTTTGAAAAATACAAACCGCAAGCCGTGTTTCATGCGGCCGCGTATAAGCACGTTCACTTAGTGGAGGCCAATGCGGCGTCGGCGGTTTTGAACAATGTAAAGGGAACCCGGAACCTTTTGCGCCTGTGCGAAGAATTCAACGTCGAACGCTTTGTCATGATCTCGACTGACAAAGCGGTCAATCCGGTGGGCTCCATGGGCTCCAGCAAGCGGGTGTGCGAGATTCTGACCAGCCTGACGGGTCTGCGTACGAAGCGGCCTTATTCATCCGTTCGGTTCGGCAATGTGCTGGGCAGCTCGGGCAGCTTGATTCCGCTCCTGCGCAAACAGATTGAGGACGGCGGCCCAGTTACGCTCACTCATCCGGATATGACCCGCTATTTTATGCTGATCCCCGAGGCAGTCTCTCTGGTGTTGATGTCGGCAACACTTTCCGAGCCCGGTGACATCAACGTTTTGAAAATGGGCGAACCGATTCGCATTCTCGATCTAGCCAAAAGTTTGATGGCGCTGATGGGTAAGGGCGAAAATGAAATCGCCGTCGCGTTCACGGGCGTGCGGCCGGGTGAAAAGATGTTCGAGGAGTTGTATTTAACCGGCGACGAGCTGACGACCCGGCATGCTGACATTCTCACTGTCCCACGTCGCGATCTGGGTGGTTCACGCGAAGCCGAGGCGGCAGTTTTGGCGGCCATTGACCACCTCGTGCAAATGGCAGAACGCAATGATCCGCAATTGCCTTCGGTGCTACGCGAGCTTGCCAACAAGCCGGCCGGCACCACAAGCACAGTGTACGTTTAAAACTCAAAACGCAAATTTATGGAAAATTAGCCGGCTTGATTGAAAGACCGGCCGCGTATCCACACGCGCAGCGGCTGCAGCGAATTTTCAGTGATGCCGACGAATTGCACACGCACGGCGAACTCCAAGCCATTGTCAATCGGCTCACAGCTCACCACCCGCAGAATGGGGACATCCATTCCTACTTTGGAGAAAAATGGGCTTGCGAACGAGAACTTGCTGCCGGCTTGAAACGGTTGTTCGGCATGCAAGGTCAGGCCGACTTCGCTCACCCCTACGATGCGCATGCGATTGGTGAACGTGGCTTCTTCCGACACCGGGCACTCTTTGAATTTAACCGGTGAACCGAATTTCTTTTGTAAAAGTGATTCGACTTTGGCGAGCAGCAAATCCGGATCAACAGGTTTGATTAAGTAATCGTCGGCGCCTACTTTTATTCCGCGCTCGACGTCCTTCTTTTCGCGGCGGCCGGTGAGCAGAATAATCGGCGTTTCTTTATGCTCTTCCATTTTACGCAAAGTCCCTATGAGCTCGAAGCCCGAACTTCCCGGCATCACGGCGTCGGTGATGACCATTTCGAACTTGGCGGCCTGGACTTTTTCAACAGCATCGAAACTGTCGTGCGCGCACGTGACGTGGTGGCCGGCCTTGTGTAACAAAGCTTCGAGCATCTTGGTAATTTGCGGCTGGTCATCGACCACAAGTATGCGGGCCATATGGATTTATCGGCATTTGCCTTAAGCGACTTGATTCGTAGGAGTGGCCAGAAACTGCCGCAGCTGGCCGCAAGTCTGGGTCCACGTCTGGAGAATCACGTCCGGATTCGCACTTTGCGGACTGTCCTCACAGAGTTCGCATAGCTTGCCTAATTTCAACAGACCTAAGGTCAGGCTCGTACCGCGCAACGCATGGGCTAAGTCACTTGCGTCGGACCAGCTTCCGTCCTTGAGCGCCTGCGTGAGCTTGGTGATGAGCGCACCGGAATCGCGCAAAAAGTCGACCGCCAGGGCGCGCGAAAGCGGCATGCCATTAGACTCGTACTCAGATAGTTTATGTAAGGCTCCCGGATCGAAGTCGACTTCCTCAGCCGCGACGGACAGCCACTGTCCAAGTACGTGGCGCAGGCGATCAAGATCGACTGGCTTACTTAAGAAGTCGTCCATCCCGGCTTGGAAGCATTCCCTGCGATCACCGCTACGTCCCTCTGCCGTGAGTGCGATCACCGGGGTATGGTGGCCGCTCGCCTTTTCACTTTCGCGAATCAAACGTGTGGCTTCATAGCCGTCCATCGGCAGCATTTGGCAATCCATCAGCACGAGGTCAAACCTCCCGTTGGCGAGGGCCTCTACCGCGGCACCGCCATCGTGGACGATTTTGCACGTTACACCCAGGCGCGCGAGAAATTTTTCGATGACCAATTGATTCACGTGCTGATCCTCGGCCACCAGCACATGGCCTTTGATTGCGGGAAGGGCCGGGCCCTTCACATTTTGCGGCGCGAGCACTTCCTTGCTGACGCCGAATTCGGCAGTAAACCAAAATTTTGATCCGAATCCCTCGGCACTTTCGACTCCGATTTCGCCATTCATTAACTCGACGAGTTCGCGTGCTATGGTCAAGCCCAGTCCGCTGCCGCCGTGACCGCCATTGTGCACCTGTGAAAAGCGTTGAAACAAGCGCGCCTGCTTGGCTTTGGAGAGGCCTGCGCCGGTGTCCTGAATTTCGAACATCACTTTGTGCATATGATCCGAGCAAAGCGCGCTGCTGACCATCAGGCGCACGTAACCGCGCTCGGTGAATTTGATCGCGTTGCCCATGAGATTGATCAAGATCTGCCTGACCCTCATTGAATCCCCGCTGATATACTCCGGCAGGCTGCCGTCCCAAATTAGGTCGAGCTGCAGGTTCTTCGAGCGCGCCATGTAAACGAACATGGCGAAGACTCCGTCGACGCACTCACGCAACGAGAAGGCCGACTCCTCGAGCGTCAGCTTGCCGGACTCGATTTTGGAATGATCGAGGATCTGATTGATCAGCGTCAAGAGCGCGTCAGCCGAACCCTTGATCGTCTTCACGTATTGTTTTTGTTCCGGGCTGAGAGGAGTGTCCATAAGCAATGTCGAGATTCCTAAGACACCGTTCATAGGAGTACGAATCTCGTGGCTCATGTTGGCAAGGAAATCGGATTTCAATCGCGAAGCCTGGAGCGCCGCTTCGCGCGCCTCTTTCCACTCGGCCTCGATGGTTTTGCGGCCAGTGATGTCGCGAAAAAGGCCGAGCGCACCTTCGATTTTTCCGTCGAGTCCGTGGATTGGTCTGGAGTCCGTTTGCATAATGCGTACGCCTAGAGTGGGATGATCCACAGTGGTTTCGAACCCGTCGACCACTTCCCCCTTGAGCGCGCGCGAGAGCGGCGATTCTCCTTGGGACAGCGGTAGCCCAGTCGCGGTATTGGTCACTTTGTAGATCTGCATCCGCTGTCCGGCATCGAGACCAATCATCTGCGTATTCACGTTCAAAAGCCGCTGCGCGGCCGGGTTGAATTGAGTGACACCGCCGCGCGAGTCGACCGCAATAAGTCCATCGCCAATGCTATGAAAGATCGACGCCATGATCGAGGCTTTCAATCGCGCATCGTGATTCGAACGCTTGAGCATACGCCAGCTCCAGCCCAGAAACGAGTAGGCGAAAATGAGCCCGAACCCAAGCATGTAGAAAATCCGATAACCCGAATTTTCAGCGCTCGCATTTCGCTGAACCAGCAGTCTCGCTTCGACGTCGCGGAACGCGTTGATTAAACTGCGCACTTCGCGCATTCCGGCCAAATCCAGTTTGGAAATCAGCTCCGCCCGCGGCAAATTCGCGCTGCCTTCGCCCATCAGTTGGTCATGGATCGTGAAGCGTCTGTTCATCAACTCTTCAAGCTCGTGCGCCCGTTGGGCCTGAGAGGGATTGTCGCGCACCAAATCAAAGAGCTTACGGAAATGTGTGTCCACTTGCCCGCGGGCTTCGTAATAGATTTGGTGGGTTTTGGAATCGCGCGTGAGCACAAAACCGCGTTCAGCGGTTTCGCACTGCTCGGCTAACGCCCAAATCTGCTGAATTTCCTCGATCACCTCATTGGTGTGCCTGACCCAGCCGGACAGCTCGATAAAGTCCGAGATCGTGTAGCCAGCCGCACCGATCACCAAAGTGAACACGGCAATCCCGGCTGCGAAGCCCCACCTACTAAAAAACGCGCGCACACGTTGTGATTGGATCATGTGGAGCTTTTCGGCTGTTTCAGCGCGGGACTCGCCGGTCTTTAGGCCCGTGAAATTCTAAATATTGCGGCGGTACTTGCCGCCAACTTCGAACAGCGCCGTGGTCATTTGGCCGAGCGAACAAACACGTGCCGCACGCATGAGCGCGGCGAACACGTTCTCGCCGTGCGTGGCGGCATGTTTGAGCAAGCTGAGTTCCTGCTCCACTTCCGGTGCATGAGCCTTTTGATAGGAGCGAACATTGTCGAGCTGCTGCTTTTTCTCGCCCGGCGTGGCGCGAGCCATTTCGATTTTGGGTGGGATGTAGCCTTCGGCCATGGTAGCGGGATCGACGAAGGTGTTGACACCCACGATGGGGAGCTGGCCGTTGTGCTTGAGCGTCTCATAGTACAGCGACTCTTCCTGAATGCGGCTGCGTTGGTACTGCGTTTCCATCGCGCCGAGCACGCCGCCGCGTTCGTTGATGCGCAAGAATTCTTCCAGCACGGCTTCTTCGACGGCTTCCGTGAGCCAATCGTTGAAGAAGCTGCCTTGCATGGGATTTTCGTTCTTCGCCATGCCAAATTCTTTGTTGATAATGAGTTGGATGGCCTGCGCTCGCCTTACGCTCTCTTCCGTCGGCGTGGTGATGGCTTCGTCATAGGCGTTGGTGTGCAGGCTGTTGCACTGGTCATTGATCGCGATTAGCGCCTGCAGTGTGGTGCGCACATCGTTGAATGCGATTTCTTGTGCGTGCAGCGAGCGACCGGAAGTTTGAATGTGATATTTCAGTTTTTGTGAGCGGTCGTTGGCGCGGTACTTGTCGCGCAACGCGATCGACCAGATCCGCCGCGCCACCCGGCCGATCACGGTGTATTCAGGATCCAGGCCATTGGAAAAGAAGAACGATAAATTGGGGGCGAATTCGTCGATTTTCAAACCCCGCGCCGCATAGTACTCGATGTAAGTAAACGCATTTGAAAGAGTCAACGCCAGCTGGGTGATGGGGTTAGCACCCGCTTCGGCAATGTGATAGCCGCTGATGCTCACCGAATAGAAATTGCGCACGCCGTTCTGGACGAAATATTCCTGTATATCGGCCATCATGCGCAGAGCGAAATCGATGGAGAAGATGCAGGTGTTTTGGCCCTGATCCTCCTTGAGGATATCGGCCTGCACGGTGCCCCGCACGGTGTTCAACGTCTGCATCTGGACGTCATGCTTTTCCGCTTCACTGAGCTTACGGCCGAGGCCCGACTCTTTAAGTTCAATTTGCTGGTCAACAGCGGTGTTCATAAAGAATGCGAGGATCATCGGCGCGGGTCCATTGATCGTCATCGAGACGCTCGTGGACGGGTCACAGAGATCGAAGCCGGCATAGAGCTTCTTCATATCGGCAAGCGTGGCGATACTGACGCCGCTCTCCCCGACTTTACCGTAAATATCGGGCCTGGGATCTGGGTCTTCGCCATAGAGCGTGACGCTGTCGAAAGCCGTCGAGAGACGCTTGGCCGGCGTGCCTTTGCTCAAATAATGGAAGCGTTTATTGGTACGCTCGGGCGTGCCTTCGCCTGCGAACTGCCGGCCCGGATCCTCTTCACTACGCTTGAGCGGAAAAACGCCTGCCGTGTAGGGAAAGTTGCCCGGAACGTTTTCAAGTTTCAAATAGCGCCAGCGATCACCCCAGTCGGTGTAATCCGGCAGTGCGACTCGCGGAATATCGAGACCGCAGAGACTTTTGCGCGTCAACGGCTGCTTGACCGCCCGCCCGCGCACTTCGTAGGTGAATTCTTCGCCCGAATAAGCTTTGCGTAGTTCATCGAAGCCCGTAAGCTCTTTCCACTCTTCGTCGCGGAACGATTTGCGCCACTCGCTGGTTTTGCTTTTGAGCTCAGCCGGTACCGTGCCGAGTTCCCGCTCGATACGCGCCGCCGCGCCCAGTTTGGACGCGGTCTCGGACTGCTCGCTCACCTGTTTTTTGTACTGGCGAATCGAGGCTACGATTTCCGCGAGATAATTCTGCCGTTCGGACGGAACGATGCTTTGTTTTTCACTGCCGCCAAGATCCGCTTGGCTCGTGGGAAAACGTTCGCTGCCTTTTGCACGTACAGTCTCAACTAAGGCCGTAAATAGCTGGTTCACACCGCGGTCGTTGAAGTTGGACGCTTGCGTGAGAAAAACAGGAACCGGAACCGAGTGATCAAAAATCTTACGGGCACGGCGGTACTGCTTCTGCACGTCGCGATGGGCGTCGAGTGCGCCACGGCGGTCGGCCTTGTTGATTGAAATCAAATCGGCGAAATCGATCATGTCGATTTTTTCGAGCTGGCTCTGGGCGCCGAATTCGGAAGTCATCACATACAAGCTGAGATCGCTCACTTCGAGAATTTTCGAGCTCGCCTGGCCGATACCGGAACTCTCCGCAATCAACAAATCAAATTCATAAGCTTTGAGAAAAGTTAAAATCTTAGGCAGCGCCACGGCGATCTCACTGCCCGACCCGCGCGACGCCAGCGAGCGCATGAAAGTTCCGCGCCGGGCCAGTGCATTCATGCGAATGCGGTCGCCGAGCAATGCGCCACCCGTCTTACGCTTCGACGGATCCACACATACGACGCCGATTTTGCAATCCGGATACACGTTTTTAAAGCGCACCAGCAACTCATCGATCAAAGACGATTTACCGGCACCGCCGGTGCCGGTAATTCCGAGCACGAGGGGGGCTTTGCTGCCTTTGCGCTCGAACGCTTTCAGAGACGAGACCAGGGGCTCCAACGGCTTTTCATTTTCAATCGCCGACAATGCCGCGCCAAGGGCCGTCTGCGGGATCGGACCCGAGCCAAACATTTCACTTCCGGCACCGAATTTAGAACCCTTAGAGGCTTCCGACAAATCGAAGTCGCATTCCTTCATGATCATTTGGATCATGCCTTCGAGGCCCATGCGACGGCCGTCGTCGGGATGGAAAATCTGCGTGATGCCGTATTTTTCGAGCTCAGCCTTCTCTTCATGCACGATCACGCCGCCGCCACCACCGAATATTTTGACGTAATCGGCGCCGGCCTGGCGCAAAAGGTCTTTCAAATATTTAAAGTACTCAATGTGCCCGCCTTGATACGAGCTGATGCAAACGCCCTGAGCGCCCTCTTGCAAAACGGCTTCCGCCACTTCCAAAACCGAACGATTGTGGCCGAGGTGGATCACTTCAGCGCCCTGATCCTGCAACACCCGGCGGATCACGTTGATCGCGGCGTCGTGGCCGTCGAACAGTGAAGCCGCGGTTACGACGCGAATCGGATTCTTGTAGGCAGGGCGTTCACTCATTTATTGTCCTTGAAACTGGGCCGGGCGTTTTTCGATAAATGCCTTGATGCCCTCGGCGTGATCTTTGGTTTCAAACGTGCGGCCAAAGAGTTCGGCTTCGTGTTTTAAACCCTCGGACTGCGAATGATCACTGCCATGATTGATGGCCTCTTTCACCCATGCCATCGCCAGCGGTGCTCGCGCCGCGAGCGTCTCCGCCAGCTTCATCGCCGTCGGCATGAGCTCCTGTGGTTCCGCGAGCTGTGCGAAAAGTCCCCATTCATAACCTTGCTGCGCGCTAAACATTTCTCCGCTTAGGGCGATCCGCCGCGCCAGTGCGCGGCCAACGTAGCGGCTCAGCCGCTGAGTGCCGCCGTAGCCAGGGATTAGGCCAAGAGTCACTTCGGGCAGTCCCCACTTGGCCTTGTTTGAAGCCAAAATAAAGTCGCAGCTGAGAGCGAGTTCGAGCCCGCCGCCGAGTGCGAAGCCATTGACGGCCGCGATCACAGGAAATGGCAGATCTTGTATGCGCTGCAAAAGCCCTTGGCCGAAGAGCGCCATCTCGCGCGCTTGGCTGGTCGTTAGGTTTTCCATTTCTTTAATGTCGGCACCCGCGACAAAAGCTTTTTCGCCTTCACCCGTCAGAATCGCGGCGCGCAGCTTGTGTTTCACTTCGAGCTCATGCAGCAAGACCTTGAGGTCATTCAATACTTGTTTATTCAGGGCATTTAGCGCCTCGGGCCGACTGATTTTGATTACGCCAATGGCGTGACCGGCGGCGCTAGTCACAGTTTCAAAGCGAATCGCTTTTAAGTCCATATTACTTGCCCTCATAGGCGTAAAAGCCCCGGCCGGTTTTGCGCCCGAGCCAGCCTGCTTCGACGTATTTCACCAGCAGCGGGCAGGGCCGGTACTTGGTGTCACCGAGGCCGTCGTGCAGCACATTCATGATCGCGAGACAGGTGTCGAGGCCGATGAAATCCGCCAGGGTGAGCGGACCCATCGGTTGATTGGTGCCCAGCTTCATGGCGTTGTCGATGTCTTCTGGTTTAGAGATTCCCTCGTGCAAAACGTAGACGGCTTCGTTGATCATCGGCATCAGGATGCGATTGACGGCGAAGCCCGGCATGTCTTTGACTTCCACGAATGTTTTGCCGAGTTTCTCGGCGAACTTCGCCACTTGCGTGAAGCTGTCGTCGGAAGTTTGCAAGCCGCGGATGCCTTCGACCAGTTTCATCAGCGGTACCGGATTCATAAAATGCATACCCGCGACTTTATCGGGGCGCTTGGTGGCGGCCGCGATTTTGGTGATCGAGATGCTCGAAGTGTTGGTGCACAGGATTGCCTTGGGCGGACAAATCGAATCGAGCTCTTTGAACACCTTGAGCTTGAGGTCGACGTTTTCAGCAATGGCTTCAATTACGAAATCGCAATCTTTAAAATCTTGCAGTGAACTGGAGGCGGTGACCTTACTCAGTAAGTCGGCCTTTTGCGCGGCCGTCATGGCTTCTTTTTTGATCATGCGGTCACAACTCGAACCGATCGTGGCCATGCCCTTGTCCAGCGCCGCCGGATGGATGTCGATCATTCGCACCGCGATGCCTTGCGCGGCCACCACTTGCGCGATGCCGTTACCCATTTGACCAGCACCTAGAATTCCGACTTTTTGCGGCAGCATTTTCGACTCCTCTTGATTCACTAAAATGAGAGTGTGGTTATAGCGATTTTGCCTCGGGCGGTCAAAAGCGAATGGCCGCGGGCAACGTCGCTTCGGCGCCGAAGTCGCATTGAGTTATTTGGGTCGGTTAGCTCGCTGATGGCGGGTTCTACGAACCTGTAAAGGCCGCAGGCCCCGCAGTAGAGCCTATGAGCAAAGTTGGCTGGAGACTCATGAGCATATTTAGCCTAAAAACCGGCTTAAAACCGCACCACACCGCTCGGACTTAAGCTCCAGATCAAGCGAACTTCGTCGTTGGGAACCTGCGTACCCTGCTCGATGACCTTGGTGCCGACCAAAATTACATTTGAGGAATGTGTGCCGTTCGACAGCACCAGCGCGAGGCTCACCTGGCGCTCCAAATCGTTCATCACCTTCAAGTTGGGGTCGAAGAAGTCATAGCGCAGATGAGCGGAAAAGCGCTTGGTGAAGTCGTGGCTCAAATCAGTGTGGCCGGTGTTGTACTTGGAGACTTTTTTCTCCTGTATCAAGTCGCCTTGATAATATTCTGCAACCCAATCCCAATTTTTCTGATTGATGTTCACGAACAAACCGCCCATACGCCACTTGGCTTCCTTGGTCGTGTCGACTCCGGCCAAAGTGTCCCCGCTGGTCAAAGTCGCCACGGGTTTGGTGGAACCGGTGATGCCGTTGAAGCCGGCTTCGAAGTGATCGTCGTGAAAGCCGAAACGAGCGGTGTACCAGGTGCGCCCATCGGTGTCGGCGTCGCTCTCGCCGTTGGACACCACAAAGCCGGTGTACCAGTTGTTCTGTGAGACGTCGTACGACACGCCCACGTCGCGAAGCATGATCGCGCGGCGCTGAAAGATCAAGGGCCGCGGAAAAATCAAATTGCGTTCCCACTTGCGACCCTCGTAACCGAACTCCACCGGCATGCGGCCAAAGCGAAAGCGCCCATACACGTCGGTGTACTCGGCAAAGGCTTCGACCAGCATGATGTCGTCTTTTACAGTCGGCGAGTAGTGGGCCATTGGATTCATCAACGTGCGCGAGCCAATGCGGATTACGCCCGCATATTTTTGCTCGAGCTCCCAGCGCAGCGCCACTGAACTTTCACCAATCGAAAAGTCACTTTGCGCGGCCTCTCTGAGCATAAAACTCGGCCGCAGCAGAAGATCCTGAATCTTCAACTCGCCGATGTCCTCGCGGAGCACGGACGCATGCCCAAACGGCACGCCCAAAAAAAGCAGAGCCAGCAACCAGAGTCGCTGGAATCTCTTAGCCATAACCAAAGCTTAACGCACTTCTTAGGGACTGAGACCTAGCCTAGCTCAAGACTGGCTAGTGCGCTGCGCCAAATACCCGGTCGCGAGCCCGTTTGCGCTGTCGCGATTTGTACTCCTCATGCGACGCAGGTCCAGACAGCGAGCGCACGTAGCGTTCGTAGTCCAGGATCTGCACTTCGTAGGGATAGAAAAAGCTGAACGATTTTTGCGTTTCGGGATGGGTCACGCGCACGAGCTGGCGGGTGATGAACTTAATAAAGCGGTACTCACGATCGGTGAACATGTTGTGCTTCTCTAAGAATTTGGCGCGGGCTGTATCTTGGGCCAGGCGCGCGTTTAACCGCTGATCAATATCGGCTACGTCCATGTTTGCGTCTCGTGGCAAGCTTTCCATCACGTCGAGGAAGAGATTCACCGGGTACAAAGTATTGTTCGACTGGCTGGGGATCACGTTCGCCGGACTCAGCACGTGGTTCGCCACCAAGAAGCGCATCACCCGGAAGGTGTCGAAGAGGTTGTGGGTCACAAAGCGCACGCCGATTTTGTCGAGCAAGCCGAAGGCGACTTCCTCGGGCTTCGCGAGCAGTTTAGTAATCGCGGAATCGGAGTCTTTGAACGGCTTGATGTCGAACTTTTGCAGCGGGATCGACTCAGACCCTTCACCACCGGCAAGGCGGATTCCGGAAACGCTGTCTTTGTGCACGAACTGCCGGTAAGGGCGAAAAATTTCTTCTTGAATTTCAAGCGAGAAGTAATTGAACAAATCGTTGTGCAGCTGCGAAATAACGTGCATCACGCGCAGCAGAGCGCACGACCACTTATGCAGTTTCTCATTGTCGGAGCCGCGCACGCTGGCCAGCAAGAGCAAATCGGCAATGTCGCCCACACTGCGCGGATCGGTGATCTCGTCCGGGATAGTCTCCCCGTCCTGCAGCAGCTGCGTGCGCAGGTAGATTACGGCACGCGAATGGATCTGCCACATCTTCTCCCGGTCCGCCTCGACTTCGAGATCGTAGCCATAGGCTTTGAGAAAGGCACAGGCTTCGGGCTTAGATTTGAGGCTGAGGCGCGGTGTCTCGACGACGGCACGGCCGCCGATCAGGGACCAGAACGCTTCCGGGTCAAATTCGAGGTTGAGGCTCATACTTGAAAGTAAACGCTCGCCTCGAAAGGAAGGCAACGCTCAACGACCGCGCGTCAATTGCACTGGAAGAAGCCACACGTGTCGACCGCAAATTGGCCGAGCATATTGGTGTTGTTCGTGTTTGAGCAATAGGATTGGTCGCCCGTGCAGTAGCCGAAGTTGCCGCTGAACGTGTTGCCGTTGATGTAGCCGGCGAGGCGAATCGTACCGTATTGGTCTTGGAAAAAGAGATTGACTTGGCTGCCGTTGAGCGTGCCACCGGCGCCAGCAAAACCCTGGAGGTCGGGCGCGATTTCAATCACCACCGGCGGCAGCGTTTGGTTGGCGGCTTTGTCATCGTAGATTTCAACGTGCATCAGCATGGACTTGGGATCAAATGAGCGCGAGGAGCCGCCACTGTTGCCACCAGTGGTGACGGCTGAGCCGTAAAAGCGAACTCCCGTATTTTGGCCGGACTGTGCGCTGACTGAGCCGAGCAAGTTGGCCTGCGCTTGGCCGGTGAGCGAAGGGCTGGCAAAATTCTGCAGGTTCTGCATCCACGCTTGGCTTGAGCCGTTCGACGTAACTTCTCCCCAAGTTTTGTTGGACGTGGTTCCGTTCGTACCGTAGCTGTCGTTGGCCGTGCGGTTGCCGCTGACGTCCGCGCGCGAGCGCCCGACACGAATCGACGTGCGTTGATCCTTCGCCGGCTGGCAGCCAGTCAATGCCGCAAGCACCAAAACTAGAGCTATGTATTTACGTAAAGCCATATAAAAGTCCTCCGACTTGAGCTTAGGTAGTTCAATGATAGTGCCATCCGGCTGGTGTCTAAATTCCAGCTGGCGGCGGTCTATGGAGGCCGTATGAAGGGCATGACAAATCTCGCCCACAGCTGTCTGACCCGTTGACGCTTATCTCAAAATGAGACAACCTCGTTAACATGCGAAAATCCTCACTTTTATACGTTTTGCTGGTTCTATTTTTAGGCCTCGAATTGGCCGGCTGCGCCAGCTACTTCAAGCGCAAAGAGTGCGAGAAAACCAATTGGTTCCAGCACGGTTACGATGTCGCCATGTCGGGCAAGCGGCTCGACGCCGACGACTTCTCCAAGCAATGCCAAAAGGCGGACGCCAAGATGAGCTTCAGCGACATGGACACTGGGTTCAAAGCTGGAATGTCCAAGTACTGCAGCGGCGACAACGTGTTTCAGGTGGGCAAGTCAGGTAAACCTTTTTCATATGATATGTGCGACGGCGAAAACCTCAAGAAGATGCGCGCGCACTGGGATGAAGGCATCAAATTATTTTGCCAAAAAGACAATGCCTACCACTTCGGCGCTGGCGGCGGAGTTTACCAAAACGTCTGCCCGAAGTTTCTCGAGACAGCCTGGCTGCCGGAGTACCGGCGCGGCCGCAAAGTTTATTTGCAAGCCATGATCGAGGAGAAAACCCGCCTCGTCAGCCAGCTCGAGTCACGCAATATGAGCTTAGAGAATCAACGCATGCAGCTCAACTATCAGCGCGCGGCTTTGCAAGGCCGAACCATCGTGCAAGTCGACAACGTGACTGACCCCGCGACCGGCCGCATGCACCAGCAAACCAAAATCGTACCTGACCCCAACGCCCAGCGCGAAGCCGACGACCTCACCAGCCAGGTGAACAGTGTCGGCTATCAAATCGATGGCAACCGTCAGCAGGAGAACACCCTCAACCAAGAAATCAATTCCATGCGCACGGAGATGCTTTCACTCTAAATGTTTCGCTACCAGCTCGCCTTTATTTTGCTGTTATTTGCTTCACCGGCCTTCGCCGCGGGCGTTGGCGGACAGTTGAAGGCAACGGTCGACTCCTATCCGTACCACCTCGGTGAACCGGCGCCGGATTTAACGCCGTACCTCAGTTTCGAACTCAATCAAAAGTACCGGCTCAGCCGTATGTGGCGTACGCAATGGCGCCTACTCGCGCTCGGCAACTTGGCCGCCAATGGGCCGCCGGAAAAATTTTACGCCGACCTTCCGGAAGCATTCATTGAATTTAAAAAATCGGATTTTAAATTTCGTGCCGGCTCCAACACCGTCAACTGGGGCATGGTCGACGTCATGAGCCCCATGGACACGGTCAACACCACGGCGATGTTTCATCCGCTACGCACGCTCAAACAAGGTGCGCCGATGGTAGAAATGCAAATGGGACCCGAGGCGTTCAACCTGGATCTGATATACATCCCCTGGCAACGCCGTCCGCTGCTGCCCGCGAAAAATTCACGCTGGTTGCCGCGCAAGGTATTGCTCAATACCGATCCAGGTAAACTGCGCGTGGCCCTGCCCAATCACGTTGAGTACAAATACGACAGTCCCGAAACTCTCGATCACGCGCTCAATCACAATTACGGCGCCAAGCTGGCCTCTCATCTCGGCGCGGTGGATCTGCAAATCACGCACTATGAGGGTGCGGCGGCAGCGGCGAAGATCCGCCCCAGACCCGAATTTGTTTTTGATATTCCAAACAATGAATGGACCACGCTTTCACCGATTGAACTCTCCTCGGTCACATACCGTGTGCGCACGACTGGATTTGGTTTCGCGTGGGCGGCCGATAAATTGATCGTGCGTGGCGAGACCGCGTACACGCACACGCTTTCAAAAGACGATTTGCTACAACCGTGGAGTTGGGCCAGTGTGTTGGCAGCGGAAACCAATGTCGACCTCGGGGGCAGCACGCTCACTTTGCTCGCGCAGTACTACTACACGCAAAATCCCAAGCCCGCCGACAACCTGCCTTCGAGTTCCTACCGCTTGTTTGACCGCACTCCGCTGATTGGCGCGCGCTGGGCCTATTCGGACGCGCTGACCATGGTGGCTTCCGTACTCTATGAGTCAATTACGGAGGGCGTTTTCTGGATGGCGGGCGCGGATTACAAAATGGACGACCACACTAAGTTCGGTGTCAGCTGGCGTGATTTTTCAGCGCGGAAAGATGGGCTAATCAAAACTTTCGAACGCAACGACCACGCGACTGTTGAGTTGACCTACTTTTTCTGAAAAGTTTTCGCAGGGTTGGCGCGAGAAAATTTTATACGGAAATTCCTATTTTTCGACAGTTTTGCAAAGTGTACTTAGCGCCCCTTACTTAGCCCAACCAAATCATTTTCTAATGGCTCAGTGCCGTACTGCAACCAGTGCTGGCTGAGCCAGTGCACGCAGCGCGCATTCTACCTGATTGTTTTAGAAATTTTTCCTGAACAATTGCGCACATTTCTTGCTCATGTGAACGCCACACAGCTCAAAACCGCAATACAGAGGGAACCTATGCCGCGTTCAACTGACCACTCCTTCCGATGGCTCGTTGCTACTGCCCTAATTCTGCTGGGCACAGCCGGGTGTCAATTCCGCACCCCCGCGCCGCGCACACCGCTGACCAACAACTCCGGCGAGATGATCAACAAGCAGTTCTTCTTCAAGAAGGGCACGTACTCGGCGACCTCGCGGCAGCGGCAGACTTCGCTGATTTCGTGGGCTCCAGTCGATACCGGCGGTTACTACGGCGAATACATCATGGAAAAAGGTGTGCCTCAGGCCGGTCACGTCAATATCGAGTGGGAGATCACCGAGAACACGCTTATCGGCTACAGGATCAATCCTAGCTTCAACAGCACGACCAAGCATCCGACGTCCTTCATCGAAATCCCGATCACCAAACATTATTATTACGAGCCAGAAAAAGACGAATACCAGCGCGACACCAACCGTTACATTAAGAACGATCAGCGTGATGCCTGGATGTATCGTCCGTACATCGATCTCGATATGCGCGGCATGCGCATCAACGCCGCTGAATTCTCGCTACTGTTCGGAATCGCCGGCGGTGTCTCGATCTCCGATGTGGCGGATGTCGAATGGGACGGTGACCATCAGTTCGTAGGCTTCACGGTCAATGCAAAGGACGCCGTGTTCCCCGAATATGCGCAAGGCAAATACCGCTTCAACATAATGGCCTTCAACTCAGATCCCAGCTTCAAAAAGACGCCGTACAATTCCTCCACCGCGCGCCTGATCAACGTGCTTCATAAAATCGGCATGAAAGAAAACGGCACCGATCAGAGCGTGAATTACGCCGGCCACTGGAAATTGCCGGTCACGTTCTACACCTATGGCGTACCTGATCAATATATGCAGGTCTGCCGCGATGTGATCAAAGAATGGAACCTGGCCTTCAAAAAAGCCGGTGTGATCGCCAAAGATGCGACGGGCAAAGAAGTGCCGGCACTTTCGCTCAACGAAACGCCGCTGAAATACCCATTCGATTTGCGCTATCCCGTCATCAATTGGAACAACGACCGCCGCTCGTCGATGTTTGCTCCGCTCGGCATCGGCGAAGCTTCGGCCGACGTTTCCAATGGCCAGTTCCTGCACGGCTCAGTCAATATTTGGTCTGGAATCTTGGAAGAGTACATGAACAAGTTCGTGGCTTCAGCCGGCGACAGCAGCACCACGTCGAACGCGGTTCTGGCCCTCGCCAAAATGCATTCGCATCTGAACCTCAACGGTCTTTTTAAAGATCATGACGGTCTCGGCAAACATTCTCCCCTGTTCAACGGACTGGGAATTGGCGGTTATTTGAAGTCGAACGACGCCATGCAAACTCTGCGCATGGCGATCAATCACTCGACCAACCCGGCACTTCGCGATCTGGAAAGCAACTACCTGCGTGAAATGGCGCGCAGCAATCCCGAGAATGCGCAAAAAATTATTGATAAAATGCAGTCACTCGACACGCAAGACAACGCCGGCTACGGACAAATGTTTTTGAGCCACGTCGATGAGGACTTGCTGAACGAGGCCACACTTCCCGAAGGCCAGAACCCTTGGACTGCCGCCATGGCGCTAGTTCCGTTGATGGATCAAAACGGCAACAACGAAATGTGCACCAGGCAGGATCTCATTGCCAAATCGGCGCCTGGAATGTGCGCGTTCTCCAGCAAAGACTTGGTCCAAGATCCAGATTCCGTGGCCGACGCCCTTTCGGCGCACAATCCTGACCTCGAGCGCACGCTGGCGGAGTTTATCGTTCAGATGAGCGCCGCTGCCCCGGGCACGATTCATGACGAGCATCAAGTTCTGCTCGCGACGCTCAAGGACCTCACCATGCACGAAATGGGTCACGTGCTCGGACTCGGTCACAATTTCAAAGGCAATATATTGCCCGAACACGGCACGATCGCGGAAAACACGTATCAAGAGTTGAAAGAAACTTACCTCGCTCACAAAGCCGATCCCTCCAAGAAGGAATTGGCCACGACCGTGATGGACTACGGCAGTGGGGTCAGCTACGCCCGACTTCATTATGACGACGTCAAACCGGGGCCGTATGATATTCAGATGCTGAAGTACCTGTACCTCGGCAAATACCCCGCCATTGCCGAAGGCGATGCCAGCGACGTGCAAGACTTCAACGTGCCCGAAGACACCGGAGTGATTCCGGACAAAACACCCACCGATTCCGGCAAAATATATAAGACGGCGTTTTTACCGGCTTGTAACGACTTGGACGCTTCGACCAATGTGAACCCGTTTTGCACCCGTTGGGACCGTGGAGCGACCGCTGCGGAGATCGTGAAGAACCGCTTTGCCGATCTCAATGCCCGTTTGCCCTCGACGCTCAACGCTTTCTCAGGAGCCAAAGGTGGAAGCGGCGAATATCGCGAAGCCATGTTGTGGTACCAGGCGTTCCAAGACTTCTCGCAAACGCGCGTGTTCTACGACTACATGCGCGCCATGCTTGATTCGCCGCACTTCCCCTACCGCGATGCTTTTGCCCACATCCGCACTAGCCCGCAAGCGCTCTACAATTTCTCGCGCGCCTGTATTGATCCTTCGCAAGCGCCCGCCGGCTTCCGCGACGACTTCGCCAAGCTTGCTCTCAAAGATCCCGCGAAAGTCGGAACACCGGTTGCCCAATTGGGCGTCGATGATTTTACCGTCATACACGATCTTTGTGCCGCCAACGAATTGGCGCTCGCCGAGTGGGGCACGCTGCTCACCCGCAAAGGCTCGGATCACAACACTTATGACATCTTCCGTCGCTACGCCGAACTGGGACAAAACGGCGGCGAAGCGACTTACGATTGGAGTCATATTTGGGGAGACTACAAAGAAATCGGCAGCTTTCCGCTGCGCTTGGTGACTCTGTACACGGTGACCACACCCAAGCCGGTCTTTCTCTGGGGCGGCCTGATGCAGGTTCCGATTTATTCAGGCAACGAGCAAAGCTACTCTTATGCGGCACTCTACCCGCGAGAGTTCAGCTCGATTATCAGCACCATCGTCACCGAAAACATGATCATCGGCGGCGGCAAGCTCGAATCGCCGACGGAAATGGGAACCTCGCTGCTTTATTTGGATTATTTCCTGCAGCGCAACCGTTTCTACTCGAAGGACAACTTCAACCGCTTCCCGACCAACTACATCGCGGATTTGAGCGGCTTGACGGATTTCGAAATCCACC
>JAYWAE010000328.1:0-10549 GCA_043782715.1 Pseudobdellovibrionaceae bacterium
AGTCTATCTACCCGCTTACCTGCCGCCGCGATTTCCATCGCCGAAGAGATTCGCTTCACCACTGCCGACGGCGGCACGGGCTTTGCCTGGTACTATGCGCCGGTGAACGAAAGATTCATCAATCCCTCGGGCGAAAAACCGCCGCTGCAAGTGCGTTGCCATGGTGGACCAACCGCCGCCGCCTTCAGCGATTTCAAAAAAGAAGTTCAATTTTGGACTAGCCGCGGTTACGCCGTAGTCGACGTCAACTACGGCGGCAGCACCGGTTATGGGCGCAAGTATCGCGAGCGTCTGCGTGGAAATTGGGGGATCGTCGACGTCGCCGATTGCGTGGCGGTCGTGAAGCAATTGACCAAGGAGGGCCGTATCGACTCCGCACGGGTCGCCATTCGCGGCGGCAGTGCCGGCGGGTACACCACCTTAGCCGCCCTCACTTTCACTCACGGCGTTTTCGCGGCGGGCGCTAGCTATTTTGGAGTGAGTGAGCTCGAGTTGCTAGCCAAAGAAACGCATAAATTGGAGTCGCGCTACCTCGAGCAACTGGTGGGCCCCTATCCGGCGGCCCTGGCAACGTACAAAGCGCGCGCGCCGATTGAGCACACGGATCAACTCAATTGCCCGATTATTTTCTTTCAGGGAGATGAAGACAAAGTGGTGCCGCCGAATCAGTCCGAGCTGATGTATGAGGCACTTAGAAAAGCCGGCATTCCCACCGAGTACCACCTATACAACAAAGAGGGTCATGGCTTTCGCCGTTCAGAAACTCTGCAAAACAGCCTGCGAGCTGAACACGCATTTTACGCGCGCTTCTTTGGCTTTCGCGTGCAGGCCGAGGACATGGCGGAATGAATCGCTGGTTGAATGGTTTGAATCCGGAACAACAAGAGGCCGCCGCGCACGACGATGGTCCGCTCTTGATCCTAGCCGGTGCTGGCTCTGGCAAAACCACTGTTCTGGTTTCGCGCACGGGCCGCTTGATCGATGAGAAACTTGCGCCGGCTGAACGAATCTGCGTACTCACCTTCACCAACAAAGCCGCAATGGAACTCAAGCACCGCGTGGCGCGCAAACTCGGCGGTGCCGGCGCGGGCGTTTGGGCAGGCACTTTTCACGGCTTTGGCTTGCAGTTTTTAAAAGAAAATTACAAAGAAGCCGGACTCCCGCAACGCTTCGGCGTGATTGATGCCGGTGACTCCGAAAGTGTACTCAAAGACTTGCTGCGCGATCACCGCACCTACGAAAAAGCCCAGATGAACCTGCAGCTGCTGATGCACAAGATCTCCTATTTCCGGCAAAACGGCCGCGACAGCAAATTGGATCAGAGTTTAGAGAGCGCCGCAAGTATCGTGCTGGCCCCTAAGTACGTCACGCGCATGCGCAATCTCGGCGTCGTGGACTTTGAAGAGCTCTTGCTACGTCCCTTGCGCATGTTGCGCGAAAACGAAGCCTTGCGCACCAAGATGCAAGGCCTCTTCGATTTTCTAATGGTGGACGAGTTTCAAGATACGAACGCCACGCAAATGCTTTTGATCGATCAACTGACCAACTGCAAACGTAACATCGCCGTGGTCGGCGATGACGATCAATCGATCTACGGCTGGCGCGGGGCCGAGATTCAAAATATTCTCGGCTTTCCCAAACGCTACAAAGACTGCAAAGTGATTCGACTCGAGCGCAACTACCGCTCCACACACACGATTCTCGCTCTGGCCAACGCAGTTATCGCAGGCAATAAGACACGGCATCCGAAGATTTTGAAACCCAGTTCGGAAAACCTCGGTGAAAAACCCGAGCTGTTTGTATTTGAAAATGAAGACGGCGAAATCGACCAAGTCGTGCGTGAGCTGATGGATTTTCAAAAAAAGGGCTACCGTTGGCGCGATATGGCCATCCTTTACCGGTCCAACTCACAGGGCGGCTTAATGGAAGGCGGGCTGCGCCGGTTACAAATTCCTTACAAACTCACCGGCGGCACGGCGCTCTTCGACCGCAAAGAAGCGAAAGACGTTTTAGCCTTCGTGCGCTGTGCGGTTTATCCGTCCGAGATCCACTTCCGCCGCGTGATCAATCTCCCCGCGCGCGGCATCGGTGATAAGACCATTGAGGGCATTGAAGCCATGCCCGGCGCCAAACCGTTCCACCTCAAGGCCAAGCAGTGGGCGGCATTTTACCCCGAGGAAAAGGCGGCGGTTTCGATCCAAAATTTTTTCAACTTCTTAGAAGATCTACGCGCGCAACTCGTAGAGAGCCAAAAAAGCGCCGAAGATATTTTAAACGACGAGCTACGCAAGCTCGGCTATCGCGACTATGTCAATCAAAGCTACCAAAGCCCCGCCGCCGCCGATGCACGTTGGCTGAGCGTGACAATATTGGGCCGCATACTCGACGGGATGTTCAGCCGTGGAGGCCGTACGCTGGCAACTTTAGAGAACTACGTGCACTGCATGGAGCTGCGTGATCCTGTCGAAGTGAATGAGGGCGAGCCGCCCAACGAAGTGCAAATGATGACTTTGCACGCGTGCAAGGGTTTGGAATTTCCGCTGGTGTTTTTGCTCGGCCTCGAGGAAGAACTGCTTCCACACTCACGCCTCGGGCAGAACATAGACGAAGAACGCCGGCTATTTTATGTGGGCGTGACCCGCGCGCAGAAGCATCTGATTTTGACCCGGGTCAAAGAACGTAAGCGCTATGGAAAAATCCAACCGGTTGCGCCGTCACGCTTTTTGCTCGAAATTGACCAGAAGCTATTCCTCGAACACGCCGGCGGGCGGCCGCTCGTCGCCGGAGCGCGCGAGTCGATGCTCAAGGACTTGTTTAGTAAGTTGGATAAAAAGATCGCGCAGCGGGAGAGTTAAGCCGCTTCACTTCGATCTCCCCCGGACCTGGAACACCGCCGGTCATCGAAAATTAGAGTTTCATCCACTTCTGCGCCGAAGTTGCCGTCTAATCTATCAGCCACATCTGTAAAACAGATTGATGGACGTTACTTCTAAATGTGCTTCTCCGACTATCTCGTCGTAATATAGCCATTTGGATATAATGGACGTCGGTACTAAATTGATTGCAGCTGACATTCAATATGTTCCGATTGGAACGCGATTTGTCGAAATGGCGATATACGCCTGAAACGTTTAGTGAACTGTGGGCGCTCCTTTTTATCTCTGAACCAGACATATCCAACCCGAGACCGATTATTCGCGTGTCCAGGCACCTGGCCAATGTGTTATATAAAAACCCTCGGAGGCGTGCATTGGAAACCCAGACTCTAATCGCCGTAATCGTCGTCGTTCTCGTAACGGTCAGCTTTGGCAGCTACATCTTTCTCATGATTTTTCATCCCGAATGGATCGGGATCACGGGCAAGTCGGCGCATAAAACTATGGATGAACACAAAGAAGGCAGCGACGCCGACGATTCTGATTTTTTCGACGGCAAAAAGAATTAGCAATCGGACTACGGTCCAACGAGAAGCGCCATCACGCCGCTTCTGGAATATTATATTCGGCCGAATACGAAGGCTGTAACGGGGATACCGCCGTTCAAAAATGGGCGCTTCTCAAGCACCTTCCATCCCGCCGGAAGCGCAAATTTGCCTTTGACGGCCTTGCTTGGCAGCAGAAAGCAGGCACGTTCTGGACGTGCGACGGCTTCGGCTGCGGCGAAGAGACGTACGTAAAACGCCCCCAAAGGTTCCTTCACTTTGATGCGCTCACCGTATGGGGGGTTGGCAAAGATCCAGCGCCGCGCGCTGGTCTCGGGCAAGGGTTTAGCGGCAAAAAAGTCCTCACCGTGCAGCTCCAAGCCCTTCATGCCGCGTAGGTTTTCTTTTGCCGCGGCCCACGCCTTCTTGTCATTTTCATATCCAATCAATTTGCCAAAGACCGGGCGCTCGGCACTCAACTGGGGCGTTACGATGTCTTTGGCGCGAAATGAAGTGAAGGCAAACTCACGCTTTTCGACCAATTGGTCGCGCAAACTAGCCTCAAGCAGAAAAGTTCCACTGCCCATCATCGGGTCGACCAGCTCAATGGGTCCCACACCGCTTGAGTAGGTACGGCCAACCAGCTGGATGAGCGCGGCCGCAATGGTCTCGCGTAGAGGCGCATCGCCGATGTGTTTGCGGTCGCCGCGCTTGTGCAGGCGTTCACCGGACGTGTCCAGACTCAAGGTGCATTCATCATTCAAAAATCGAATATACAAAAGTGATTTACGCCCGCGCGCCGTCACCACGCGCGCTTTCTTTTTGTAGGCCACCCAACCGTCCTGGCAGGTTTCGGCGATGCGGGCTTTGATCTTCAAGCGTGAAAGCCGCGTCGACACCACGGTCTCGATCTCACATGCGGGATCGATCCAGCGATCCCAGTGCAGGCCTGCGATGGTCTGATACAGCTTGGGAAAATCTTTGCAGCGAAAGGTCGCGATGCGCAGTAATATCCGGGTCGGTGTCTTGAGCGCGAGATTCATGGCCAGACCATGGCCCAAAGGTGCTCGTACGTTGACACCGCCGTGTTCGCTGCTGGCTTTGAGATTCGGGAACCACTCCGCCAGCTCGGCCAGAACCAGGTCTTCAAGGCCCGGCAGTGCCACCAAAAAAAAATCTTCCATCTTGTCGGTCATGGCCATTCATACACCATGCAAGGGCGGCAAAGCCAGCCCTAGGTCCCGTTCATGTCGTCTTTATGTGGTGAGGGGAATTTGCCGAAGAGTTTGCATGATCAAACTACTGTCTCTCCTACTTATTTCACAGGCCGCTCTCGCTCAAACCAACGAATTGCTGTGCATCCATGTGATGCCGATTCAAATGCGCTACCTGCAGCGCCACGTGAACTACTCCAAGCTCACCCCGGAGCTCGAGAAGCGCACGGTGGAACAGTATATGAAGCGCATGGACGCCTTGAAATTGTTTCTGTTCGAGAGCGACTATAAGGAAATCCAGCACGACATGGCCGGGATTTTCGAAAAGCTGCGCAAGCAGGACTGCGGCCCGCTAGTAAAAGCGCAGGATCTCTACAACAAGCGCATCGAGGAGCGCATCGAATTCGCCGAGAAATACCTCAGCGCGGGCTTCAAGCTTGACCCCGCCGCCAAGGTCAAACCCGATGCCAAAGATCGTTCGCGTCCGAAGAACGTGGCGCAGGCCAATGCATTTATGAAGAGCGAATTGCAGTATGAAGTGGCCAACTACGTCGCCACCGACATCTCGGTCGAAAGCGCTAAAAAACACGTGCTGCAAAATTACCAGCGCCTCGCCAAGCATGTGGGCGACACTAAATTGCGCGACGTCTACTCCAACTACCTCGACTGTTTCGCTTCCGCGCTCGACCCGCACTCCAACTACATGTCGGCCGATGCACTTGAAGAATTCCAAATCCAAATGCGCCTCTCGCTCGACGGAATCGGCGCCACACTGAGCTGGCAAAACGGCTTCACCGTGGTGGAACAGCTCGTGCCCGGCGGCGCTGCCGCCAATTCGGGCTTGCTCAAACGCAAAGACAAAATCGTCGGCGTCGCGCAAGGCGACGGCCCCTTTACCGACGTGATGGAAATGGAATTGAAAGATGTCATCAAGCTCATCCGCGGCCCCAAAGGTACGCCCGTGCGCTTGAAGGTCGTGCGCAAAGTCGCAAAGGCCAAAGACAGCAAAGAAAAAGAAACCCAGCGCCTGGAAATCCCACTTGTGCGCGACAAAATCAAACTTGAAGACCAAGCCGCTTCGATCGTCTATGTCGAGCGCGAAGTACAAGGCAGCAAGATGAAGATCGCCATGCTCAATTTGCCGTCGTTTTACCACGACGAACGCAAGGACGGCCCCAGTGCCGGGGGCGACCTCAAAAAGCTTCTCGCCGAAGCCAATAAAAACAAAGCCGATGCCGTAGTCCTCGATCTTTCGAACAATGGTGGCGGAAGCTTGCCCGACGCCGTCGACGTCTCCGGCCTCTTCATCGCCACAGGCGAAATCGTACGCCTCGGCGAACGCGCCAACAAAGAGGGCGAGCCGATGGTCTACGAAAGCCTTGAAGACAAAGACCCCACCGTGGACTGGGCCGGACCGCTGGTGGTCCTCACCAATCGCGGCAGTGCTTCAGCCTCCGAAATCGTCTCGGGAGCTCTGCAAGATTATCATCGCGCCGTAATCGTCGGCGGTGATCACACTTTCGGCAAAGGCAGCATGCAAGCCGTGGAGTATCTCAACCAAGGCCTTGGCGCGGTCAAAGCCACCACTGGCATGTTCTTCACCGCTGGCGGGCAGAGCACCCAGCATCGCGGCGTCAGCGGCGACATCGTCTTTCCGTCGCCCGCGGGCCTCGACAAGTACAGCGAGAAAACGCTCGATTATTCACTGCCGCCCAAAAAAATCCCGCCCTTCCTTTCCGCCAGCGCCAACCCGCTCGAAGGCCCCTCGGCTTGGACCCCCATCGACCCGGACATCATCAAGCATTTGAAAGACAAGTCCACTCCCCGAGTGGCGTCGTCGGCTGAGTTCAAAAAGGTCCGCGATGAGGCTAAAAAAGCCGCTAAAAAGCCCAGCATGTGGGTCACCATCAGCAGCTTGTTGAAAGGCAAAGACCCAAATTCCACCAAGGGCGAAACGGCCGACGAAGACAAAGACGAGCCGATTTTGTCCGCGGCGGAAAAAAAGAAAAAGTACCTGGAGCGCGCCGACGTGGTGGAAGCGGCCAATATCGCCGCCGATTTGGCTGTGGAGCTCAAAACAGCGCGTCCCCGCCACCCCGCCAGCAGGAATGCGGCCAAATAACCGTTGCCTCAAGGGCCCTCAATAGACATAATGGGCCCTAAATTTTTACCGGGGTACAGTCCATGAAATCAGTCACTGAATTTTGGAGCCACACGCTGAACCAAGGCCTGCAAGCCAAGACCGCTTTGGCTACAGAGGGCAAAACTCCGGAAGAAATCAACACCGCCCTGGGTGAGAAATTTAAATACGAAGGCGATAAACTCAAGCACTTCGTCGCCGCTTTGGACGTCGCAAGCGCCAACCAAGAAAAACTCAGCCGCGTACTGGTTGTAAGTCTCACGGAGGGCGAGACCGCTCCGCCCAAGGCCGTCAAAGTAGAAGAGCATCACTATATTCCCGAGCAGGCAGCCGCCCCGAAAGGCGTTGCCAATGTCAAAGAGATGCAGAAAAGCGCCGGCGGCAAAGGCGGACCTGGTGGCAAAGGCAAACACAGCGGCCCGAAAGAGTCGCCGTGGGGACTTTCCCCTGAGCAAAAGGCCGCTAAAAAAGCCGGCAACAAGCCGCCGCCTGCTAAGCCTTCCTAGTCACATCACCAGCTAAAGTTTTCCAAAGCCTGCCGCAATTCGTCGGTGGGCGCCGCTTTCCCACTATGTAAACCCCTACGCGCGTTCCTATCGGGGTACGCGGCTTGCTCTATGGTCTGAGTCATGTGGACAGGACGTCCGCTTGAAATGGGGAATGAATGCCCGCCATGTACGATCAAAGCCGAAGTGAAAATGTAGGAACATCCGGGCCTACAATCAAAGACCAGCTGAAAGAAAAACTCAAAGACGACATCGAAAATGAAATCGCGCGCGATGCAGAGCAAGAAGTCTCGCTCACCGCCGCCCAAGAAATGCTCTCCATCGAAAAGATCACAGAAGAATTTCTCGCTCTCAAAAAACGCGTCGTTTCCAGTCAATTCAAATATCTCCCCGAAAAAGCGAAACAAGCCCTGCGCCCCTATCAAACGGAAGCGCTTGCGAAGCTCAAAGAACTTATCGACGACCGTCTGAGCACGGTCGCGGTGCAACTGCCCACCGGTGCGGGAAAGACCTACCTAATCCACTCATATATCTACAAGCACGTGCTGAAAAAAGCGCGTAACGTCTTGATCATTTCGCCGAGTTGGGAGATCGCCCATCAACATGCCATGACGATGTGCCAGGGTTTCAAAGATGGAGCGTCGCGCGTGCGCCGGCTGGGCGGCTGTGGCCAGATCATCGAAAACTTCGCCGCATACAAAACGTCCGACAAAGGCAAAGTCCTGATTACCACAAGCGCGCTGTTTTATGCGCGGGCCGAAAAACTTTCCGCCACGGTGAAAGCTGCGCTCGTCGTGATCGACGAAGGCCATCATGGTTGGCGTAAAAAGCGTTTGAACACCATTCAGGCCTTCGCGCGCAGTATTGGGGCGCCGACCGTACTCCTCACCGCCACTCCACCTTTGAACATGGAGCAGCTGCCGTTCGCGGCCCAGCTCAAGTATCTCGACTTGGTGCCTGAATTCCTAGTGCCATGTGAAGTCCTCCGCCTCGACACTGGTGAACAGTTCGACCCGGTGATTCGCAACGGCGTGCTGTCGCAGAAATCGCGGGTGGAATTGTCGTCGCGGCGTGAGCGCTTCGAGCGCATCGTCGCGCAATCCATTCCGCATCTAAAAGGCCAGACGATTTACTACGCCGGATCGGTTGCGGAAGCGATGGGCGTGGTGAAGCAGTACAAAGATCAAGGCATCACGGCCACGGTCGTGCATTCCAAGTGGACCTCGCAAGGTGAGAAAATCAACGCCCTCGCGATCGAAAAATTTCGCACCGGCAAAGTGCAGGTTTTGGTGAACGTGCAGATGCTGGCGATGGGCTTTGATGTCCCGAACGTCGAAACCATCGTCGTGGCACGCCCGGTGGAAAGCGACACGTTGTTCACACAAATGGTCGGGCGCGGCGCCCGCCCCGCTGAAGGCAAAGACAAGTTCTTATTGATTGACGTGCATGACACGATCTCGAAACCCGAAGTGGCGAAGATCTTTGAGCATAAACATATGTTCTATGCGGGAGTGGAAGAGATCGAGCCGGTGGTGGCAGAAACCGCAGTAGTCGACGGGCCGCTGGAGCCGGAGGTTGCACCTGTGCTGCCACTACGGCCGCGCGCAATCGAGGTGCGGCCCGATATTCATCTCGACTATTTGCGCTGTCTAGTTGTGGTGCCGTACTTTTTGGATCCGCATTCGGTAAGGGTCGCGGCTTAAACTTACATTTCGCAAATGCAGCAGACTATTCTTCGACGGCCACATCTGGATGGCCGCAGGAATCTTCCGTCCATGAGATTGGCAATCCTCGGGCGTCCACGCCCGAAGATCCGTTGCAGTGAAGATAGATTTTCTCGAGAAGAAAAAATTGAATTTAGTTTTTGATCCTCTCCGCCGCGGACGGCGGAGAGGTAAGCTTCTCACGGGTAAGTTGAAGAAGCGGTCTCCAACGGCGATAGATCAGAGGCCTAAGCATGAACTAAAAATGTGCTCTGAAGGAGACCGCAATATGAAATACGACCACTATGTAGCGCTAGATTGGGCCCAAAGCAATATGGCTTGGGCGCATTCGACTAAACACCATGAAAAAGTTGAAACGTTTGACGTCAGATCTGACGTACAAGGGTTTAAACGGTACTTAGAAAACCTCAAAGGTAAGACGATTCTAACTTTTGAGGAAACTTCGCCAGCGCATTGGCTATATACCGAACTGAGTGAGTCGGTTGATGAGATAATCGTTTGCGAGCCGTACACGAATCACTTGTTAAAAAGTGGTCCAAAAACGGATCGCACCGACGCCTTAAAGCTATTGAAGTTGTTAAAGGCGGACATGTTAAAGCCCGTTTTCCACTCGATGGACGGGTTTATTTACGTTCGAAAGATCGTGAGTGGGCATGACGATTTAATCCATGCGCTTGTCCGGCTGAAGCATCGCAGATCGGCTATGTTCAGGGCTTGCGGGATGAAAGCTTCTAGTGAAAAATTACCCACTCATGAAGAGAATTTTGTTCTCGAGGGCCTCGACGAGCTCATTGAGGCGCACGAAATGCGCAGGTCAAAATATGAAAAAGAACTCCGTCGAATCGCCAAAGAAAATTTAATGGCAAAAAACTTAACAAGTTTGCCCGGGATCGGCGTTATTAACGCCGTCAAAATTGCAGCAAGTGTAATTGATCCAACACGGTTTAAACACAAAACTGGCTTTTTACTTTACTGTGGTCTTCAGAAATACGACGTGATTAGCGGCGGAAAGAGCTACGGGAAGAGATCGCCCAGATACTCTCGAAAGCTAAAGTGCGTTTTTAAAACGGCAGCATTAGTTTGCGCAAGAAATACCGACGGGTATTTAAGGAAGTACTATGAAGAGTTACTAAACAAGGGTTATCCGGAACATCAAGCCAGGCACGCGCTCGCTAGAAGGATCGCCGCACTTGCTCTAGGAGTGATGAAAACTGGCAAGCCTTTAGAAATTAAATCGCAGGCTTGTTAGCGCCAACAGCTGGCCTAACAGGTGGGAAGATAGAGCACATTATCCGTCCTCGCCCTCTTCGAAAGAAGATGAGAGCACAGTCTCACGGGTCGCCACTTCCCTTTTTCTAGAATTTATCGTCGCCCCTGACCAGGCGTCAGAGAGAGCACAAATAGACGGATCAGAAAAACTGTCGATAAAGAATGGGCCAGCCGGCAAAAGTTGTATTAGCCGTTTTTAATCAAAAAGACCTACTCGCAAGCAAGTTAGGCCTGCACGGGGCCGAAGTGTTTTTGACTTGACGACTTCTTCATAG
>JAYWAE010000329.1:0-3995 GCA_043782715.1 Pseudobdellovibrionaceae bacterium
ATGCGGCGGCGGAAATAGGGAACCTCAGTGTCGCGCAATTTGTTGACGCTCGAGCCGAGTACGTCGACTTGTCCCGAGCTGGGACGGTCGAAAGCCGAAATCAAACGGAACAGCGTGGTTTTGCCGGCGCCGCTTGGGCCCGTGAGAAAGACGAACTCACCTTTTTCGATAGTGAAGGTGACGTCGCGCAAACCTTGATAGCCGTTGGGGAATACTTTGTAGGCATGGTTGAAATGAATCACCCATTTAGTTTATCGGGGGCTACAGAAGTTTACCAGAAAGCAGCAGGTCCAGAATTTGATCATGCTGGGCCTTCATCGCCAGACGAATGGTCCGCGCTTCACGCGACGTGGTGCTGGGCAACACTTCGTCGTAAGAAGTTTTAATGCTTCTCACCACCGCGCCATTGTGGAAAACACGGCTGACTAAATATCGATTGTCCATACCCCAGTCCTCGGTCTGTACGTGGTACTGCGAGCCGTGCCAGGTGATGTCTGAATTGAAGCCTTTTTCCATCGGACTTCAGTATAGCTGAAAGTTTGACAGTTTGAAGCGCGATTTTCTCAGTTTGAGACACCGCAATTGCACCCGATTTGGCTATGAAATGGTCAGCAAAAATAAAAAGTTATCTGCGATTCCCAGACTAAAAGGCCACCGTCAAAAAACCGATGTAGCCTTGTATGCTTAAACTGCGCCTTTGGCCCATCGTCAGTGTGTTGTTGTTGCTTGGTTGTTCGACCAAGACTTCAACGACCAGCGGCGGAGACCCCAACAGCCCGACCTTCCAAGGTCCCGCGGAGACTTCCTATTGCGCGAGCCCGATTAGCTACAGTGGCTCGACCGTGACGATCACCGGGACTGTCCAGTACACACGACGTGAATATTGGGGCAACACCACGCTGGGTGGGCTAGGTGGCGCCACTACTAGTAGCGCCCATCCCGCCACCAATAACCCAATTCGCCACGCCGAAGTGCGGGTGCTCGGCCCCTCGGGCGCGGTCGCCCAATGCGCGGAGACCGACGCCTCCGGCAACTACTCGTTCATTTTGCCGACTTCGAGCAGCTCCTACACTCTCAATGTCGATGCCCGGTCGAACAATGGCTTTCTCAAAGCCTCGGTGCTCGATAAACCGGCGACCAATGCACTCTACTCCATCAGCATGACGTTCGCGCCGGATTCAACCAAAGCACTATCCACAATGACCGCACCCGCCGACGGTACGATGATGGGTGCGGCCTTCAACATTTTGGATCAGTTGCACAACGCGAACGACTACATCCGGAGTAAAGCCGGAACCTGCCCCTTCGCCGGCTGCACCGGCTTCACCGTGGCACCCAAAGTCGTGGCTTATTGGGCACCAGGATTCAATCCCAACGAGTATTTCGGTAGTTCATCGGGGTTGAGCTTCTACCTCCCCGGCTACTCCCGACTTTTTATTTTAGGTGGGATCAACGGCGACGTGAATCATTCGGATACCGATCACTTTGACAACTCGGTGATCATACACGAGTACGGCCACTTTCTCGAAGACACCATGTTCAAAAGTGATTCGCCGGGCGGTTCACACAACGGCAACAAGGTGATCGATCCGCGCTTGGCCTGGAGCGAGGGTTGGGGCAATTTTATTCAAGCGGCCGTACGCAATGAACCGCATTACATCGACACCGTCGGCAATGATGATGGCACAACCGACATGGCCTTCTACGTGGATCTCGAAACTCCCGACGGTCATGACAATGTGGCGTTTGCCGGTGAGGGCAACTTCCGCGAGTTCGCCGTTACACGCACGCTGTGGGACGTCGTCGACGCGGCAGCTGATGTCGGCTACGGCGCAGTCATAGACAACGTGGTGAGCGACAAGTTTGTCGAGATCTGGGCTTCGCTCACCAAGACTTCGAACAGCTTCAAAGATTCGACGATGGCCTTTCGCAACGTCGGGCTCTTACACCTGATCCAGCAGAATCTGCAGGCGCACGAGAGCGCCAGCGATTGGACCACCGTCCGCGGCGCCAACCGCAACTCGGCGGGCGAGACCGACTACGCCCGCTATGTCGACACCACGACTTCATGTTCGAGTTACACTTTCCCAAAAGCCGCTGGCTATGCCACCGATAATACCGGCCAGCTTTCCAATTCGGATTTGTTCCGCAACAACGCGTTCTATCACGTGCATTTCGGCGCCAGCGGCGGTCACACGATCCGGCTCGATTACCAAGATACGGACGGCACCGGCGCGGAAAAAGATCTCGACCTCTACGTCTACAATCACTTGGCTCGCCTGTCGGCAACGACCGATCTGGTGGGCTACAGCGCCAGCTCGCCCACTGCCGGAAAAGGAAACTTCGAAGTCGAGTCCGTGACCGGCAGCTTCCCGGCCGGCGACTACTTGATTCAAGTCAACGTGTTCACCAACGGCACTACGGTCTCGGGCCAAGTTACTTACACAGTTAAATTAGATGGAGTTGCCTTATGTCCGGCCAATTTAGTTCCGCCGTAATCTTCATCTCGGTAGTGGCTATCGCCGTAGCCGCCAACCTCGCCGATGAAAGTTCACCCTCTGCACGCCGCAATCAGCTCGCGCTGCGCGGCCCAGCTTCGATCAGCAAGAAAGATATGATTTTTGGTGAACTCAAGCCCACCATGGAATTGAAGCATACCGAAAAAGTTCATGGTGGGATTTACGTCAAAATTGCTTTGACCGGCGCCAAGCCCCATCACGCCGGGGATGTCTTTGTCATGCGCGGAGAAATCCGATCGGAAGACGGCGATCTAACTGGGGTCGACTTCAAATGGTCGCTGCCGGCAGGCGTGCGCCTGGTCAATGGACAGTTGAATGGCACTTTGAGTTCATTGGCAGCCGATCATCCCGCCATCGTGGAATTGACTTTGGAAAAAACCAGCGCGAACAACGAACAAATTCATTTGCTCGCCGGCGCCAGTCGCGGATCTTCACGCATGGCCGACTCCGCTCAGTTCAACACCGATGTGCAAGATCAGCTCGAGGCCGGCCGTGCCGCCATCAAAAGCGGGCTCGAAGCCCAAGGCCAAAAGCATTCGGATATCAAAGTCTTTCATTGATCCACTAACGGCGGGTTAAACCGGGACGACAGTCAACTGTTCATCGCCAAGTTCGTTGCGTAATATGCCTTGAATGGCATCGAGCGTTCCCATCATCGAACTGGGACAGCCTCCACAAGCGCCTTGATACAAAATTCGCAGTTCGCTGCCTTCGAGGCTCACGATTTCCACGTCGCCGCCGTCAGCCTGCAGGCCCGGGCGAATGGTGCGATCGAGAATTTCTTCGATGCTTTGAACCTTGGGATCGCTGGCCGCGGGGCGCACCTTGGCCGCCGGCGCTTGCTCGCCGAAAGCGGGATCGTGCACTCCGAAACGTGAGCGAATCACCGCGATCACTTGTTGCGAAAGCGTATCGTTGTCGAGATCTCCGGAATGGGTGACGGTCAGCGTGTTCTGAAACAGATGGATCTGTTTGACGCCGCCGATGGCAAAAAGATCGCGCGCCAAAGGCAGGGCCTCGCACTCGGCGGGCGCGTTGAAGGTCGCTTTGCCTTCATTTTTAAACGAAGCATTGGCGACGAACTTCAAGGCGTAAGGGTTCGGCGTCGGCAATGTTCTGAGCAACAGATCCTTGCCGTCCATCGAGGGTGTGGTCATGTGAGCAGCTCCTTTGCCTTCTGTACGCCTTGCAAAAAGCCGGCGACGTCGGCCTCACTGGTGTAAACTGAAAACGAGGCGCGAACGGTGCCAGGAATTCCAAACCGGCGCATCAGCGGTTGGCAGCAATGGTGTCCGGCGCGCACGGCAATGCCCTGCTCGTCGAGAATGGCGCCTACATCCGACGGATGCACGCCTGGTATCAGAAATGAAAAAACATGGCTGCGGTCCGGCGCCAAACCATAGCGCTGAATACCGCCGATACGGACCGCGCCCTCTTCCACGATTTGCATGATCAAGCGCTCGTGGCTGCGAATAT
>JAYWAE010000330.1:0-3977 GCA_043782715.1 Pseudobdellovibrionaceae bacterium
GTGGAGTCGAGTGGCGATACCAACGTCCGCCTGTGGCTGGCGCAATTGCTTTTTCTGCAAGGTTGGCATGAGTACGACTTCCGCCAATTTGAAGGCGCGCTGGAAAGCTTCACGCGCGCCCTCGAGCAACCTTTGATCATCGCCGACGAGACTAAAGGATTCGCATTGCAATGGAGCCGCGCCCGTACTTTGCGCGCGCTCGGGCGGACTCAGGATGCGCTCGTCATTCAAGAGGGCCTACTCGACAAAATGCGCGCCAAAGGCAAAGTGAACGGCCACGTCTATTTGGAGGTCGCCGAGTGTAAACAACTTTTAAATGCCAAAGAAGAAGCCAAGTCTTACTTCGAATCCGCTTACGCCGAACTCTCGGCCAACAGCTGGTACTCCGACAATCGCATCGACGAGCTCGAAAGAATGAAGTACTTGTACAAAAAGCGCTAGCTCGTGAGACGTCCGGCTCCGGCGCCAGATTTTATTCCCCACATCGAAGAGTACGGCCGGCCTACAGGTCAACCCTTGGTTTTCTTCCATGGCTTTCCCGGATCGCACCGTCAGGGAGGGATTCTCGCGCCATGGACGGAGCGCTTCGATCTGCGCGTGCTCTCGGTCGATCGCCCCGGCTATGGTCACTCACTCCCTCAGGCGCACGCCGGCCTCAAGGATTTCACGCTTGGACTTGAGCGGGCGTTGAATCAACGGGGAATAGATAGTTTTTATTTAGTCGGAGTCTCCGGTGGAAACCCCGCGGCCGTCTGCGCAGCCGGCCATTTTGGAGCCCGGGTGCGCGCATTCGGCAGCGTCTGCGGGTTGGCTCCATTTGATGGCGACCGCACCCACTACTCCGCATTTATGCGCCGGGGATTGCAGATGGTGCGCTATATCCCCCGATCTGCCTTGAAACTTGCGTTCGACAGTCTGCTCGGTAAAATTTCACCCGAAGACCGCATACGCATGATGATGAGCCGCCTCAACGCCGCCGATCGCGAAGTCTTGTCCGATTCCTCAGTGCGCGAAGCCCTCGCCGAATCCATTCGCCTGGGGTGGAAAAACGGCAGCGCCGGTTTGGTCTTCGATCTTAAAGCTTACGCCCGGCCTTGGCCGGTGAATTGGGCGGCGATCCAATGCCCAAGCTTCATTTGGCACGGAGAACAAGATCGCATCCTGCCGGTGAAAATGGCTTATATTCTTTCACAGCGGCTTCCGCATGCGCGGCTCAAGATTTACACCGAAGAAGGCCACTATTCGCTACCCATCCGCCGCACTTCCGAGATTTTAGAAGATTTGGTCGGCGGCCGCTGATTCAGGAGAATTTTCAATTTTGAGTGCCAGGCCAAAGCTCGAGCATTCTGCCAAGCGGCTCAACCGCCGGTAATTTCTTCCCTATACAGTCCGTCGCGATTGTCCTAATTCTTTTTTATGCCCCACAGAATCTTAGTCTTCGTCATGCTGGTTTTTTCTATTCCCGTTCACGCCGATTGTGAAGCCGACTTGAAGTCTTGGCTCGCGCAAGAAAAGAAAATCGCGGTCATCAAATTGCTTGAGAATATTTCTCCTCCCGACGCACTCCCCGGCGTCGTCATCGCCGCCCGCACACGCAAGGAGCCGAACTACTATTACCATTGGGTGCGCGACGCAGGACTGGTCATCGAGGCCGCGCTAGAAACTTACGCCGGCAGCGACGACCAAGCGCTGCGCTCATCAATTCGCGCGAAAGTCGCCCAGTACGCCACGATCAGCTCCCGCTTGCAAAATGTCGAGACTCTGACCGGACTTGGCGAGCCCAAATTCAATGTCGACGGCACCGCCTACAATGAGCCTTGGGGCCGCCCGCAAGATGACGGTCCCGCGATTCGCGCGTCCTCACTCATCGCCTATGCCACAATTCTCCTGCACGAGGGCGACTTCAAGGCCGCGCGCGTGTTGTACAACCACGACTTCTCGAGCCCGATCAAACGCGATCTTGAATACACCGCCAAAAACTGGCGACAGCCCAACTTTGATTTATGGGAAGAGGTTCTCGGCGATCACTTTTTTACGCGCATGGTGCAACGGCGCGCATTGCGCGAAGGCGCGCATCTTGCGCTCGCACTGGGAGATTCCGGTGCCGCTCGCTTCTATAATGAGCAAGCCCAATTGATCGAAGCTAGCTTGGCCGAATTTTACGACGCCAAGACCGCGAGTTGGATGACTACACTCAGGCGCACTGCTGGCCTTGATTACAAGGCCTCAAACGTCGATAGCGCAATTGTTCTGGGGCTGATTCACGGCCTGCGCCCGGGCGAAATGATCCGCGTGAACGACGACCTGATTTTATCTTGGTCATCGGCTTCCATACGCGCCAGTGTCGACAAAGTCGCGGCCGCCTTTAAAGATATTTATTCCGTGAACCAAAACCCACAAGCGCCAGGCATCGCCATTGGCCGTTATCCCGAGGACAGGTACAGCGGCAACAGCACCGAGGGAGGCAACCCGTGGCCCCTAACAACGCTCTCGATGGCTCAAGCGCTTTATGAGAATGCCGTAGCCGAGCGTGAAAACGGCGAAGTTGCACGAGCCGAGGCCTTGATTCAAGCCGGCGATCTCTACGTCGCGCGCGTGCAGTTCCATGCCTTTGGTGACGGCTCACTCAGCGAGCAAATCGATCACAAAGACGGGCACATGACTTCGGTTTCAGATTTAACTTGGAACTATGCCGCGATCTTGACAACAGAAGCGGCCCGGCGGCGCGCCGCTAAAAATTAGCAGGCGGGACGGCTAACTTCCAGTCTTGGACAAATCGTGAGGTGCGCCGTGCCGCTCTTTGAGTGTATCGCTGAGTTTGTTCAGCGCCGTCATCATCGGCTTCAACTCATCGCCTTTACGCAAATTCGTTTTATGCTCGTAGTTGCCGGCCTCAAGCGCTTCAATATGGCGCAAAAGAGCGCGCATCGGGCCGACGATACGTTCCGTGAACACCACCGCAAGTGTCAGAAACAAAAACGAGCTCGCTGCAAACCCGCCGGCGAAAAGCCATTGGTGGGCCTTAATATTGACCTTCAAATACTCGGGCAAGCTCATGTCGTGTGCGACTCTGGGATCAAAAGTCATCAGCGCCATCATAAAGTAGACGGCCAGGACGGTCCAAATGCTCAAAACCGTCATTGCCACAGCCCAATAATAGGTCCCATATTGCAATTGAAATTTGGGCGAGACAAAGAAGCGTTTGAACTGTCGGCGATCGGCGGGCTTGTCTTTTTTCAGTTTTTCCATATTCAGCTGCATCGACTTTTTGAACCGGAATCTTAATTTAAAATATCCACGGTGTGACCAAAGTCTAAAGACCAGAGGCCAGAGAGTTCTAAAAATTCACTTGAGGGCCAGGCGTGCCTTTTCAAGCTGAGACCGAACCGAGGCTGGAGAGGTACCGCCTTCGGAAGTGCGCGCTCGCATAACTGTAGCGTGCGAAAGCTTGGCCACGGATTTTTCATCAAATGCCTTGTGATGTTCGCGCAAATCGCTGGCGCTCAAATCCTCTAGCGCTCGTCCGTTCGTCACACACCACTTCACAAGTTTGCCCACGACTTCATGGGCATCGCGAAAGCTAACGCCTTTTAGCGCCAGGTCGTCTGCCAAATCCGTGGCGTTGGAGAAATCGCCGCGCAACGAGCGCGCCATATTCTCCGGTTTCCAAGCGGCTTTTTTAAGCATCACAGTCATTAGACTCACGCACGAGTTCACCGTTTCGAGGCCCGAGAACAAATGCACTTTGTCCTCTTGCATGTCGCGGTTGTAGGCCATAGGAAGTGCCTTCATCATAGTCAACGAACCCATCAGCGCCCCGTAAACTCGGCCCACGCGGCCGCGGATCAATTCCGCGACGTCGGGATTTTTCTTTTGCGGCATAATCGAAGAACCTGTCGTCACTTCGTCTCCGAGTTCGACATAAGCAAACTCCGGTGTGCTCCATAAAATCAGCTCTTCGCAAAAACGCGACAAGT
>JAYWAE010000331.1:0-3973 GCA_043782715.1 Pseudobdellovibrionaceae bacterium
CTCAGCCGATTGCGAGTGACATGGGTACTTGGTGGTTGGTGACATCTTCGATAAGACCGCTCAGACCGGCCGACTAGCTCGACCGTCCCGCAAATGACCAATTGAAAGTGATCGTATTCCCGATATATTCTAGTAACTTACCGTGAAAACGCCAGCCATTTGAGCCATTACAATCAAGCACGTGCCCTATGACAACTACGACGGGACCGAATACCACGCGTTCGAGCGACGAGTCATTGTCGCCAAGGCCTTGGCCATGCTTACAGATCGTCAGCTGGAGTGTGTGCAATATGCTGTGCGGGATCAGAGATTGCTGCAAAGATCGACGATTCTACCCGAGCCGCCATCAATCACTTTAGGACTGCGGTCGAAGTGCTTCGCCCGGTTCTTGGTGACATAAATCCATGCGACCTTTGGGGTCGTTGGGGACCAGGAACTTGTAGCTCCTATAGTGAGAGGACCAGAAGCGAAACTGATGTTTTGGAAAAATTGACGACTTAGGAAGTAACTATCTGTAATTTTTTGGGAATGTAAGTCATGGAAGATTCAAAGTCGGTACGCCAAGTTGACGTCGATGCGGAAAATCGGTTCACCCAGTGTGACCGTCAAATTGTCGCACTGCAAATAAAGTTGCTCAAGGACAAAGCGTTGTAGTCGAGACGACAAGGGGTGGTCAAATCGTCGTAAGCCTGAAAGACTTGCCGCACATGCTGGTTGCCGGTGAGACTTCGAGCGGTAAGTCAAACTTTCTACGCCAGGTCATCACCAGTTTATACCTCAACAACAAGAACTTTGAATTCTCGCTTGTCGATCTCAAGGGTGGATTGGAATTCTCGATGTTTAGGGGTGTTAAACGTGTAGTCGTGATCGACAGCCTGGTAGATGCCGTTGTTCACCTCACAGAACTTCAAGGTAACGTCGAGTCGCGGATGAAGCTACTGGCTGAAGCAGGTGTTAAAGACATCGATGCATACAACAAGAAGGTTGCCAATGAGGCTCGCGCAAAGGGCGAGAAGGTTCGAGGAAAGCTCCTGGGTCGACAAATATTGGTCATCGATAAGGTTGCTGAACTGTTCTTAGCAAGCGAAACTAGGTCCGCAGAAAATATCCAGGCGGTTCGTGAAATTGTAAGTCGACTTGCAAGACAAGGCCGAGCAGTTGGGCAACATGTCATTCTTGGAACGCAGAGGCCGGACGCCAGGGCTCTTGACACACAAATCAAGGCGAACTTAGCGGGCAAGGTTTGTTTCCAGATGGCCGCCTTGCACTCCAGTCTGGTGGTTCTTGGCAACACTAGAGCGCGAGACTTGCCAGGAATTCCAGGTAGGGCAATCTGGCAACCAGGGTTGAAGATGATCGAAGTGCAAACACCCGCTCTCGGAAACGAACGCCTGCTTGGCTCTAAGCCAGAGTCAGAGAGCTTTCACAACTTTGTCTTGTTGCCCGAAGTGCAAAGCCAAGGTCGGGCAGCTCAGGTGGTGCTCGGCCCTGAAACTGGAAAAACCATACGGGAAGTCCTAGGGAAAGTCGTCCAAGAGTCGTCCGAGAAAGATTGGACGATGTTCCACTTTGACACCAGAAAATGTCCATACAAGGCAAAGCAAAGCCCGAAATTTTCTGCGAGCGATTTTAGCGTATGACTCCATATATGTGCGTCCACCTCTCGACGTCACCCAATATTCAATGAAATCCCTCGTCTATCCCTCTATTCCCACTTCAACGACTACTTCAGACGCCGTCGGTAGGGGTTAGACAAACTGTGTCCCCCTACCCCATACCCTTGAAAATTGGAACACAAGCGAAGGGAGTGCCGCCGTATGAGCTCAACCGAGCGAAATGTCGCCCCTATGCCCGACCTCTTAACGATTCAAGATCTAGCTACAACAATAAAAACCAAAGAGAAGACGATCCGCCAATGGGTGTACCAAGGTAAGATTCCAAACTTAAAAATTAACGGGCTCGTTAGGTTTCGAAGCGATGACATTGCCACCTGGATCGACCAGCAAGCACGGGGTGGACAACGATGGAGTTAGGTTCTAAAACATCAGAGCGCAGCCACTCGGCCGCTCCGTTCTTTGACAACTATTTAGGGCCGCAAAGAAAAGACATCCAAGGTCTCTCAACCCAGAGGGAGAACTTTTGATGTCCATTCATAAGTACAAGACCAAGTCTGGCGATGGCTACCGCGCACTGATCCGCGTGGGTCGTCGCCAGCAAAGCAAGTGCTTCGCAAGAAAAGAAGACGCGAGACAATGGGAAGCTCGGCAACTGCAGCGCTCGCGCCTGACAACGACCCAGGCCCTGCTGCGACCAAACATGACAATGTCCGAACTGGCATCGTATTGGCTAGAGAATTACGCGAAGCTTCACAAGGAAGTCTCGGCACAGATTTGGGACGAAGGGTTTCTCAGACGTCACGTACTGGCAGACTTTGGCAAAGTTAAGATCGCCGATCTCGATGCCTCACAGATCGAAGCATGGATGGCGAGGCTGCACCGAGACGAACATATCTCGGCGAAGACCGTGAACAACGGTCTAGGTCTTCTGCGTAAAATGCTGAACGACGCCGTACGGTGGAAGTTCATCACTCAGAATCCCCTTCTCGCCGTCCCGCGAATCAAGGTGCCGGAACAAACTTTCGACTTTTGGAACGCCGATGAAGCCGACACGTTTTTGACGTACCTTCGCGATCATTCGCCCGAACACCACCCCGCGATCTGTCTGGCGTTACACACTGGTTTACGTCGGGGTGAAATTCAGGCGCTTCAATGGGATTCCGTCGATCTGGCGCGTAAGCAAATCGTGGTCAAGCGAAGCTATTGCCGGCACGAACGTAAGATCAAGGAAACCACGAAGAGTAAGCGAGTTCGCCATGTCCCGATCAGCGGCGTACTATGCGAGGTGCTGATCGAGCTAAAGCGATCGAGCTTCTCGTCCTTAGTTTTGCCAGGCATCGACTTCGAGCATATGTACCGAACAATTGCGAAGCTCGCACCACGCGCTGGAGTCAAAACGATCCGTTTCCATGACTTGCGCCACAGTTTTGCATCGATCTACATGATGCAAGGCGGCAATCTCTACAAGCTTCAGCGAATGCTCGGGCACTCGACGATCCAGATGACGGAGCGATATTCGCACATGTCGCCACAGCATTTAATCGGAGAAACAGATGGGTTTTTGTTTGGTGGAAAATCGGCAGAAGAAAGTTTGGTGGTGAACCTAGCGGAATGGAGGCAGAAAATTTGAAATGTTACAGATTTGTTACAACGGGTTTTTCAAATACCTACTTTGTCCTGTAATGTCAGATAGTTAAGTGAATCGGGGTGACAGGATTCGAAGTTGATTCCAGGCGTTATTTTTCCGCAGTGATTTTAAATGGTTAGACAGTAATTTCAATAACATAGCCACTCAAGACTTGTCTCCCAATGTCTCTCAATTACCTCAGAGATCCCTGGCTACTGTTCCCTCAATGTTCCCTCGAAGCGCCGCCGAAGGAATGTCGTGGCTACTATGCCGGCCCATGGCTCGTGGCTTTCGCGCAAGCCAAAGCGGTATGTCGCCTATATTATTAGTTTAATTTTATTTCTAAAGCTTTTCATAGGCTTACCGATAAGATTATTGCGTGAAGCAATAATCGGGCGTATGCTCAGTTTGGAGGTCTCTATGACAATGCCGCAAGTGTTTGATCCCAAGATTATTGTGCCGCTCTTTGACAAGCACTTGGCCGAGCGAGGGCTGACATTTACGGCAGTCGCTATCGGGGGCGCTGCCCTCGCTATCCTTGAAATTATTAGCCGACCGACCCGAGATGTTGATCTGCTTGAAAAATCAATTCCCAGCGCGATTAAAGAGGCAGCAGTCGCATTTGCATCGATCAGCGGCCTCTCGGAAGAATGGCTCAATACAGGACCGTCTAGCCTGATGGAGAATCTCCCTCATGACTGGCGTCAACATCTCCAATCGCTATACAAGG
>JAYWAE010000332.1:0-3966 GCA_043782715.1 Pseudobdellovibrionaceae bacterium
AGATTTTTTGCTCATCTCCGGCGAACCGTCCGATCCCGAAATCACCACGCTCGTGGAACGCAAAAGTACCCACGAGATCTTCTACCTCGCCGACCAAAGTGAGGGCCAAAGCTCATATAGGATCAGGCGCTACCTGCGCGGATATAATCTTTCCGGCGACAGCGTCGCAACGTCCTATTCCGAGCGCCTGTACAGCGGCACTACCTACAGCGCGCCTGTATACAGTCTCGCCATGAGCCTGGATGAGTCGGTTCTTTATTATGCCGACAGCGCGGACGCGGTGGTGAACGTACTCAACCTCACCACCCACGCCGTGGATGCGCAACTCACGATTCCCGACATCTCTTACGTTACGGGTATGCGCGAGATCCGGTACAAAGCGCAGAAGACGTTGGCCGTTTTGTCACAAAATAGCGGCAGCACATCGTCGCTCGTATTTTACGACCTTAAGACTTCTAAGAACGTGTTCACACTCACTTCCGACGAACTGGGCTTAAGCAGCAGTGGCGACTCGCTTCGCTTAGTGGAATTGAGCCCTGACACTAGCAAAGCGATTTTTTGTCAGATCGATCGTTGCTTGGTGGTGAACTTACTCAATAAAAACATCATCGCCGATTTGCACATCGACGGCACCTCCGATAGCAGCGCCACTTTTTCACCCGATGGCCGCTATATTTTCGTCACCGAATACAATCAAAAAAGTCCGCTGTTTTCAGTGGTCAATGCGACCGACGGCAGTTATTCCGTCAATCAAATCCCCACGTCACCGGTCAATAGCGCGAATAAAACCTTCGCCACTTTGGATAAAAAATATTACGTCCGCACTCACGGTGACCGCCTGTATTTGATCTCGGCCGTCGATGGCAAACTCTTGCAAACCTCCACGCCGCTGATCGACGCGCAGTATGACGATTTGGCCTACACGGGCGAGAGCCCCGGCGTAATTAAATTCATTACGACCAAAACGAGCGGTGTAGTCGAAAAATGGGAACTCAGCCTTTAAGGCGGCCGAGTCCACGTAAATCGCGTTTGATTTGCTGAATGGATTCCGCGCTCAGCGGATCGCGCCCAAAGCGCGCGCGGATCAGTGGCGCCAATATGGGCTCCACGGCCTTAGCCAACTCCGGATTCTTCGCCTCGGCTTTCCCGAGCAGCGCCAACGGTCCTTCGAATGGCGCGCGCACGATGCCTTGCCGGCGCAAGATATTTTGCAACTTACGGTAGAGCTTCTCGTCTTCAGCAATCGGCTCGCGCCGCTGGGCTTCGAAAAAATAAAGAATCGCCAGGAATAGCGCCAGCCCCAAAATCAGAAATACGGGTAAAGCGCGGAACAAATCGCCGTCCATTCCAACTTTGCTTAGCATATCACGCTGCCACGCTAAATCGAAGCCAAGCAAGAACCCGGTCCAAGTGGCGTCAATTTGGTCAAACAGCGCGCGCGAACGCAAACGCAGCCGCGACCAATAGTGCGACGTCCACCGCGAAGCCATCAGGCTGTCTTCGGCTTGCATGAAATTTTCACTGCCCAAAGAAAGCCGCGCCGGTGCCACTTGCGCGGTGGGATCGACCCGCCGCCAGCGCGCACCGCCAAAGTCATAGTACTCGACCCATGCGTGCGCATCGTGCCCGCGAATGGTGAGATAATTACCCAGCAATGTGGGCGTACCACCTTGATAACCGACGATTACACGCGCTGGAATTTTCAAGCGGCGCAAAATGGTGGCTAAAGTACCGGCATAATGTTCACAAAATCCTTCTTTGGTTTTAAAGAAAAAGCGATCCAGGTTTGGCGCCGGCGGCGGTTCGAGCGAATACACGTAGCCGCCGCTGCGAAACCGTTCGAGCAGTTCACGCACCACCACCTCGGGCGGTTTGCCGACGAAACCCCTGAGAAAATCGCGCATCTCCGCCGAGGGCTCGTCATTCAGCAAAATCATTCGCGGGGATGGCGGCCCCTCACGGCTCGCGGAGCCAGACTCAAAGACGTAGCGATCGCGGGTTTGCAACGGCTCGTTGAGTTCGAATATTCGTCCGTCACGGACGCGCACGCGCCGGTTCAACAGATCTCCCGGAAAGCCCAGCATTTCCGTGCCTTCGAGTGCGAACAAAAAACGGTCCGAACCGGGTTCGAGATAAATTTCAACTTCGGGTTTGATTGGCGGCGTAGGCACTTGATCGACGCTTTCCAAAGATTTGTCGCGCGTCCAGTTCATGCCGTCGACGTTGTCGAGCACGGCTCCCCGCCAGTAGAGCAGCGCCTGCGGTGGCACTTCGCCGCTGAGGAAGGTCGCGCGAAACATGATCTCTTCACTGCCGATGAGCTTGGACACCGAACCCGGCTGCAAATTGTCACTGACTCCGATACGGCCGACTGAGCTGGAACCCGTCCCAAAGCCGGTCGAGAAGCGTGGGAACAGCAAGAACGTCAGTACCAAAAGAGGCAAGGCTTTGAGCACCAATGTTAGGCCAGGTCGCACGAACGGTTTCCAATTGGTCCAAGTCCATTGTTCGGCTTCGACGGCGTAGAGCAGAGTGACGACCAAAACCACGTTCGCCATGAGAAACGCGGTGATCATCAAACCTTGATCGGCCAGCAAATAGCTCATGACCACCAGCAAGCAGAGAATGCAGGCGATAAAGAAATCGCGCTTCGCGTGCAGCTCGAACGTTTTTAGACCAATCAGCAGAGTGAGCAGCGTACCGGCCGCATCTTCGCCGAAGAAAGTATGGAAGTGCGACCAAATCGCGGCCATCACGGCGATTTGCCCAAGCCAAAGAACCCAGCGCATAGGCATGGACCGGTTGGTGAATTCCAGCCACGTGCGATACAGGAGCAACACGCTTACGAAAGCCGTCGACCAAAGCGGGCGCAACTGAATATGCGGCAGGAGAGTAAATGCCACCAGCAAAAGCAACGGCCGCACCAGTGGACGGAGCTTGGCGTTCATGCCGCCTCCTTGAGCGCTGCCAAAGCGCGCCAGCAAAGACGTGCATGTTCAGGGCCGGAGCCCGACGGGATCTGCGCGATCGGAAGATCCATGGCGAAGGTGGCATTTTCTTCGAGCGCGGCTTTGATCCAGGCGCTCATTTGCTGCAAATAGTTTTCAAACTTCTGGCTCTGCGGGCTCCAGGGCAAATGGAAATGCCGGTGTTCCTCGCCCCAGTGCACTTTGGTGTAGAGCATTCCGGTGCGTGCAAAATGCTTCCACGCCACCTGATGATAGGATTCGCCGGTCTGATAGTCTTTGAGCTCACCGAAGTCACCTTCGGGGCTGTTGCGCAGCCCTAGATCGTGCTCGCCAAACTCAAAGCGGCTGGCCGGCAATTCCCGCTCCCCTTGCGGCCGAGGGTACACGATGACCTCGCCCTGCGGGCGAAAGACCTTCCAGGCGCGAAAAAGACCGAGCGGAAAATAAGTTTCGAGTGCGAACATTGGCAACTGGTGCAGCCCGCGTTCGGGCGCGACCAGCAGCACGCGCACGGGTTTGCGGGCCTCGATCGGCGCCATCGATTCACGCGCCGGCGCGGCCGGCTTCCAGCGCTTATTGAGCGGACGGATTTCAATCGAATGTTTAAAACGCGCGCGCTTTTGCTCGAGATGAAAAAGCAGAGCCATCGGCTCACCCGCAAAGCCATCTTCGCAGCTCAAGTAGTGCAGGCGCACGCCCTTGAGGTTGTAATGCGTTTGGATCATGGACGCTATGAAGAGCGAGAACAGAAAAAATGCCAGCAAGAAAACCAAGTTGTTGTTGTAAGTCGCGCCGGTCAGCACGAGAACGATGATGACTGCGAGAAAGGTCATACCTCGTCCGCTTGGCATGATGTAAATGCGGTTCTCGCGGACCATGCGGTGGCGGAATTGTTCCAGCGCCGTGAGCTTCATGACTCAGTCCACCGGCAACGTGAGCAAGAACTCCTTGGACTTTTCAAAGGCGGTGGAGGTCGGATACTTCATGCGGTGATTGA
>JAYWAE010000333.1:0-3965 GCA_043782715.1 Pseudobdellovibrionaceae bacterium
GGACTGTACCAAACCGTGTCGACGTCGATGTCTTCATATCCAGCCTGCGACATGATTTTGAGCAACGTGTAGGGCGTGAACCAGTAGCGGTGATCCGAGTTGATATTCTCGCGTTGGCGCAGAGACGCCACCATGTTTTGAAAGCGGAAGGCGTTGGGCGTAGTCGTCACGATCGACTCTACGACATCGGCGAATTTCTTACGCACGGCCGACAAAAAGTCGACCGGGTTGTCGACATGCTCGATCATCTCTCCGAGTACCAAATAGTCGAACTTTCTGCTCTTGATCTGGGCCGGAATTTCGTCGCGGATAATATCGGCATGGTAGACATCCGCAATCCCTTGCTCCTTCATATAGTCAATGCCTTCACGGTTGATATCAATACCCACGCACGTGCGCGCCGACTTCAGCAGGATCTCGTGCAGCCATAGCCCGTGTTTGCGCTTCTCCGCAATCAGCGGCATGTGATCGACACAGCCGACGTGAATGACACTCTTCCCTGCGACGGTTTGGCGCAAAAATTCCAGCCGGTCGAAAGCGTCCGTGCCGGAGCCGATCTGCTTCAGGCCTAAACAAAGATCATTGGTGAACTTTTGGCCTTTCAAATAAGGAATATCCGAGGCATTCATTTTCATAAAATTCTCCTATGCCGCACTAGAGCCAATCAGCCAGCGGCGAGTTTTTCGGGCCCAAGTCAGAGGACGGAAATGCATCCAGCGCAGAGTCGAAACGGTCAAATCCAAGAGGTAACGCGGCCAAGCCGCCCATTCGCCGTAGTATTTGCGGCGGATTTGAAAGCACTCACGCGCCTTCCAAAAATCCGTCACCGGATCATTGGTGCGGCCACCCAGAGAAAATGTCACGACGACATCGTCGAGCACTCGCATCACGGGTTTTTTAACCTGCTGAAGATAAGCAAACAACTCATAGTCATTGGCCACTTCCGCACTCTGATCAAACTGACGGTCCTTTAAAACTTCGCGGCGAAAAAACGACCCCGGCAAATGCGCCGTCATATGCCAATGCAACAATTCGGGCCGCGGGCGGCTAACGAAGGGCCGCACCAGCCCCTCGGGGTCGAACGTACGGAGCGAGCCACAGAGCACACCCGTCTGCGGAAATTTGCCAAACTCTTCCGCGACGCGCGCAAAAACCTGAGCATCGTGAAACTGATCGTCGGCACAAAGAAACGTAACCACATCGCCAGTGGCCTTTTGAAAGCCCTTGTTCATGGCATCGGTGGTGCCTTCATCTTTTTCAGACACCCAGTAGGCGATTTTTTTGGAATTGCTCTCCAGCAAGGATCGAGTCGAATCCTTAGACCCGCCATCCATTACGATGACTTCGAAGTCCGAGTGCGACTGAAACCAAACGCTATTTAAAGCTCGCTCAAGCGTAGCGCCTGCATTAAATGCTGGAATGATTACGGAAATCTTCATTTCGAGTAATTTGCCACAGCGAGCACGCCAGGCAAGGCAAATTCTTACCCCCAGCCGTGAGGTCTCTAACGCGGGGCTGAACGTAGTCGATTTGAACAGTTGGGAGGGACCGGATAAGACTCAATTACTATGAGTTCATTTACTTCCAGCTATGTCGACCTCCCCGGCTTTCGCACCATGCTGGCGCAGGTTCGCGTGCAGACGATGGCTAAATACACAACCACGCCTGACGAACTCAATAAAAAAGCCGATGGCTCGCCACTGGCGGCAATCGATCTGATGAATCATGAAGTGCTCGCGCGAACCTTGCCTAAGCTGCGCGATGTGCCCGTTTTTTCCGAAGAAAACTATCCCGAATTCAGTGCGCGCAAAAAGGTTGATGAGTACTGGCTGGTCGATCCCTTGGACGGCACGAAAGAGTTTTTGAGTGGTGTGCCTGAGTTCACCACGTTGATTGCACTGATTGAGGGCTCGCGCCCCGTCTTCTCTTGCATCTTGGCGCCGTCAACTGGAACTATTTATTGGGCCGAAGAGGGCGAGGGTGCATTCCACGAGACTGATGGGCAACTCGCGGCCTTTGATCTCACCACTGGACCGGGCGGAAAATCGCGTGGGCTGATTAGCCGCAACCATCCCGACGCCGAAGTGCAAGCGGCCTACGAAGCTCTGGGCATGACGACTTTTGTGCACAAGGGTTCCGCACTAAAATTTGCAGCCTTGGTCGAAAACGAAGCCGACATTTACTTTCGCAAACGCGGCCCGCATGAATGGGATATCGCCGCCGGTGACTTGCTCGTGCGCGAAGCCGGGGGAGACCTCCTATGCCTCGCAACGGGCGGCAGTCTCTATTACAATCAGGAGCAAACGCGCGTGGCGGCGTTTGTCGCAACCGCACCTGGCACATATTTGTCTCCGGCCGAGTTTCAAATGTTTAAAAAATCCGCGGAATAGCGGTATTTTCGCTCTGCCGGAACGTCAATCCTTGCCTAGTCTTGACGCAGTTTGTACACTCATGGACTCAAGGGGAACCTCCGATGAATCAAGAAGCCAGCATTTCCTTCTCACGCTCCAAATACCTCGACGGCGTGCAGGTAAAAGGCGTGAAGCTGCAGTTCAGCGCCCACCGCTGCTTTGCCTTTGATGGTGGTCCAGAGGACAAAGCGGCGCTCGCGGCCCTGAGCAAATTCATTCGTTCCAAAAAGCGCATCGCCTTGGCCGGTTGTGGAGAGTTGACCAAACATCTGCTGACCGACTACGCCCTCAAAAAACACGTGAACCTCATCGTCTCCGACGACGTCAAATGGATTGGCAAAGAATTTGCCGGATTGCCTGTGATCGCAGCCGGTGAAATCCCAGCCAGCATCGATGCCGTGTTTCACGGACAGACGTTGACCATCCGGAGAAATTTTCTGGCGCGCAAAATTCCCGCTCGCATCACTCAGTTTGGAGCCGAAGTTCTGACCGACATTGGTTTGGATCTGGTTCCCAAGTCGGCGTGGACCTCGGACCCCGATTGTATCTATCCCCTACCCAATCTCCCCGAATTCGAATTCTCAGCGGGCCAAGATTTGATTTTGATCGACTGCCCCGCGCGCAACTTGAGCTTGATGCCCAATGGGCTCGCCTATGTGTACAATGCGCTAAAGAAAACCTCCGTCAAATTTCAAGTCTGCGACTTGGACATCCTCACTTATCACCGCTATCACACTTATCGCCTGCTCGATGCCAAGACCCAGCCGGTCACACCGGGCGGCAAAATAATGAAAGACGACCCGTGGTTGGCTGAGCACTATGACGAATGGCAAGACAAAGATGTTATCGCCTATTTCAACACCGAGCTCGAAGAAATCGTCGACGGCTTGGTCGCCGCCAAACCGAAAATCCTGGGCGTGTCGGTTCAGGGCTGCAATCACCACTTCACGTCCGAGCTAGTTCGCCGGGTAAAAGCGCGTGCTCCCGAGATCACCATCCTGGCCGGCGGCTACAGCTGCTATCAATCGACCATCGGCCTGGCCGCGTTTCCACTGGCCGAATACATGTGCATTGCCGAAGCTGATTTAACGATTGGCCCGTTGGTGGAAAGGCTCGCGCGCGGAGAAACCGTGCGCGACATGCCCGGCGTGATGTCGATTCACGATACTCCTGGATGGAAGTTCGTCGACAAAGAGACCATGCCGATGGAACTCGATCAAATCGAAATGGCCCGTTACGATTGGACCGACATTCAGCTCTACCGCAACCACAATCACTATCAGTTGACTCCAATCATCGCCACGCGCGGCTGCCGCTGGTCCAAATGCACCTTCTGCGCGGAACGTTTTTACTGGCGCGCGCGCGATCCAAAACTGGTGGTCGATGAGTTCGAGTATCTGCACGACAACGGCTGCGATCTGTTTATGTTCAACGAAAGCGATCTCAATGGACGGCCCGATCTGCTGTTGGCCATCTGCGAGGAAATTCAGCGCCGCAAACTGAAGCTCAAACTGACGGGCCAGTTGCGCATCAGCCGGCATAGCGACCGCAAGT
>JAYWAE010000334.1:0-3963 GCA_043782715.1 Pseudobdellovibrionaceae bacterium
GGCAAATCGCGGTACTTGTCGACGAACTTCGGGCGCTGGAATTTGCTCTGTTGGTGCACGAACTCCTCTGGGATCTCTTTCAAAAATCGCGAGGGCGGGTGCATTTGCTCTTGTCCCCACACTCGGCGCGCGCGGGCGTAGGTGAGGAAAAGCCGGCGGCGAGCGCGGGTCATGCCGACGTAGGCCAGGCGGCGTTCTTCTTCGACGCTCGACGGGTCGCCCTCGTCGATGGCGCGTGAGGAAGGGAACAATCCTTCTTCCATACCCACGATGAAGACCACGGGGAATTCGAGGCCCTTCGAAATATGCAAAGTCATCAAGGTGACGAAGTTGTCGCCCTCTTGCATGGAATCCGCATCCGAGACAAGCGCCATTTCTTCGAGGAACGTGGTCAACGTTGCCTCTTCTCCGCGCTCTTGCTCGAACTGTCGGATGGCGTTGGCGAATTCTTCCAAGTTGTCGATGCGCGCTTGCGATTCGGTGGTGTTCTCTTCTTTCAAGCGGACGACGTATTCGGTGACGTCGAGCAATTCTAAAAAAAGATCGGAGAGTTTCATTTCTTTCGCTTTAGTGGCGAGAGCATCCATCATGCTGCGAAAATCACGCAGCTTGCGCGCGGCACCTGAGTGAACTTGGCGCTGCTCGGCGACTTCGAGGATCGCATTGTAAAACGTGATGCCGTTCTTGGCGCCATGTTCTTCGATTTTTTCGACGGTCGTTTTGCCGATTCCGCGCGCGGGAACGTTGATGATGCGCTCAACGGCAATGTCGTCGGCCGAGTTCAAGAAGGCGCGGAAGTACGCGAGGATGTCTTTGACCTCCATGCGTTCATAAAAGCGCTGGCCGCCGACTACTTTGTAGGGAATGGCGTGTCCACGCAAGAGATCTTCGAGCACCCGCGACTGCGCGTTGGTGCGATAGAACACGGCGAAGTCTTTGTAGCTGAAGCTGGTGTCGGAGCTCTTCATCAGCGCCTCGACATTTTGCACGACAAAGCGGGCTTCTTCGTACTCGTTGGTGTCCTCATGGACCCAGATTTTTTCGCCCGGCTCGTTGCGGGTGAACAGCGTTTTGTCTTTGCGCTGAGTGTTGTTTTTGATCAGGTGGCTGGCGGCAGTGACGATCGTTCCAGTCGAGCGGTAATTCTCTTCGAGTTTGATCACCTTGGCTTCGGGAAAGTCTTTTTCGAAATTCAAAATATTGGTGATGTCGGCGCCCCGCCATGAGTAGATCGACTGATCTTCGTCGCCGACTACGCAAAGGTTGCGATGCTTCTCGCCGAGCATTTTGACGATCAAGTATTGAATGTGGTTGGTGTCTTGATACTCGTCGACCGAAATAAATTGAAAGCGCTCCTGATACTTGGCCAGAATATCAGGATAGGTGCGGAAGAGATCGTACACTTTGAACAGCAGATCGCCGAAGTCGAGAGCGTTGGCGCGCTTGAGTTCTTGTTCGTACAGCCGGTATACGCCGAGGCTCTTCTCGTCCCACCACATCGAGCCCTTTTTCGCTAAATCGTCGGGAGTCAATGCCTGTTGTTTAGCTTCGTTGATGCGCGATTGGAATCCGCGCGGTGGGAACATCTTGTCGTTGATGTTGAGCGAGTTCATCACCTTTTTGACCAGCGACATTTGGTCGCCGTCGTCGTAGATGGCGAAGAACGGCTGATAGTCGAGTAGGTGAATGTCATCGCGCAAAATACGCGCACAAATCGAGTGAAAGGTGGAGACCCACATGCGCTCGTAGACGGGAATGCCCAGCTCTTGCAAAAGGTGAACGATGCGGTTTTCCATTTCCCGCGCGGCTTTGTTGGTGAATGTAACTGCGAGTATTTGATCCGCCGTGCATTCGCCTTGCGCGATCAAGTTGGCGATGCGAAAGGTGAGCACGCGGGTTTTGCCCGAACCGGCGCCCGCCAGCAAAAGCAACGGCCCGGTCAGCGTGCTGACGGCCTCGTTCTGACGCTCGTTGAGTTGGTCTGCAAATTTTTTCAAAATGCTCATAACTTCGCCATGCTTGGTTGGGCAAATTAAGAATTATTTCGAGTGTTTAGCAAGAAAATGTGGCAGTGCGCCGCGAAGTGTCGTATAGGTTTTCTGCCGGATGGTTGGCCGGTATACGAATCCGCGGGGCGTTCATGCGCAGACTACTTTTGCTCTCTCTTACATTCGCTCTCGCCCTGACGGGTTGCGGGAAGAAATCCTCTTCCGAATCGACCTATTTGCTACCGTGGGCGGACGCCAACGGAAAGTATTCACTGCAAGAAGTCGCGATTTCGACGCTGACGTCCGGACACGCTGTCAAAGGGCAGGCCGCAGAAATTTATGCGGAACCGAATTTCTCGGGCAGCGGATTCAGCGGCCACATTGCCGAGCCCCGGCTCACGAAGTCGGGACACGTGTATGTTCCCATGGATATTGAAAGCTCGTTGGCGCTCACGGTCTACGCGCAATTCGAACGCATTTACCAATTCGAAAACACAATCGGGACGGCCGCGCAGTTACGCTGGCCGCGCAAGGTCGGAATCGAACTCAATCTCACCAACGGCGATGGCTCGGATCACAACAACGCCCATTACTTCACCGCGCTCGACGTAGTCGGTATTCTACCCTACTCACTCGCGGGTGTGCCGTTCGCCGTCAATCAAGCGATCGTGTCGCACGAGCATTTTCATGCGCACTTTCAAAGCCAAGTGATGAATCCGCTCGCGGCGCTTGCGGGTTTGCAAGTGGTGTCGTCGCTGGAAAACCTGTTTTATGGTGCGCTTTCGCCTGCGATGAATTCAGGCCGCGAAGGGCAGGGGCCCAAATTTCTCAACGACCTCGTGTTGCGCGCTTGGAACGAAGGCTTGGCAGATTTCTTCGCCGTAGTGTACACGGGCCATCCGGATCTTTTCTCCGCCAGCATGCCGAAGATCGCCAAGGCGCGGGCGCTGGATGAGGCGCTACGCCCGATTTTGCCGGGTGCGGATCTCGAAGCTGCAGCCAATGCCGTCGGATTTGACCGTTCTCATTTGCTGGGGATGGCTTACGCGCAAGGCACGGCCTTGGCGCGCATCCTCTATCGCGCCTCCATCAGCGGCGTAGAATCGCCCCGCGCCTTTTTAGCGCGCGTGATGAACCACTTGCACGAGATCCCCGCGGCCGTGCAAGACAGTTATCTGACTCAAGTCTTGGATTTCGATCGGGTGCTGCCCGTATTGCTCGACGGATTTCCGCTCTCGCATAACGTCTGCTCCGACCTGCAGCTGACCATGACCAAAGCCACTTATATGAGAGGATTCGCCGCATGCGCCGGACTCTAACTTTGGTTTTGTTCACGCTCATTTCCGCCCCGGCATTTGCCGCGCCCTCGACGTATTCAATGGGACTTGGAATGGAAAGCCGGTTGGTCAAAGAAGTGAATCCCGATTACACCAATGCCCAGTTCGCCGGCCAACTCTACGGAACTGTCCGATTTTGGCCATGGGATCTTTCAGTAGAGGTGACACCGGAGGAGAAGCGTAGCGCGGCTTCTGGTAGTTTAAGCATCACTTCGCAGACCACTACCCTGAGCTTTTGGGGCCGTTACGAGTTTTTAGCGGCAGACCGCCGGTTGATGCCGTTCGCTTCTCTCGGACTGGGAATGTATTTCGACCGTGTGACTACGAAATTCAATGGCGAGAGCGACACGCGCGGGAGCCGGCGCGGTTTCGCAGGGGTGGGGCTTGGACTCACGGCGACGCTATGGAAGAGACTGCAGCTTGAAGCAGAGGCGCGGGGATCGTCGGTTGAGGAGCGGGAGGAGATGCTATTCTCGCTGCTGTTGCATGCTGGGGTTCAGATTTAACTAAGTTGCCGCGGTCGCGGGCGCTTTCAAAGGTAACCGGTCATCCGTGACCGGTGAAAGTGATTGTGATGGTGAAGGTATCAGTGGTGGTGACTGAGTCTGTATAGGTGTGCGCCCAGCTTGTCGGCTTGC
>JAYWAE010000335.1:0-3950 GCA_043782715.1 Pseudobdellovibrionaceae bacterium
CGCGCATAAGAATTTTGAGGGTCGTATGGATTTGCTGTTTGAAGAGCTAGTGGAGCTTGGGCTTGAGAGGTATGAAAAAGTCCCAAAGAAGAAAGCTAAGTCGGCGCCTAATGTAAACCTTAGCAAAGGTGACGCGCCGAGGGGGCAAAGCACAGATGAGGCGCCTATTGTGCAAAATGGGGAGGTATCACCGTTGAATGCGAATAGCGAAGAGGCATCCGTAGATGCAAGTAAAGGGTACGAACCTTTAGTAGCGAGCGAAGGGGACATATCTTTATTAGCGAACGAAGCGGACATACCATTGGTAGCAAGTGCAGGAGTAGCTCAAGTCGCCGACAATCCTTCCGACGCGGCTGTACTTAGTGCGCCCAAAGTGAATATTAAGCGATCGAGATATATTTCAACAACGGTAAATCGAGAGGTTTGGTTTAGGGCTGCGGATCAGTGTGAATATGTAGATCTGATTACGGGCCGGAGATGTTCATGCCGACATGGACTGCAGGTCGATCATATAATCGAGTTCTCTCAAGGCGGATCAAACGAGCTTGAGAACCTGCAACTCCTCTGCGGCGCGCACAATCGCTGGCGGAGTGGGGCGACTGGCTAATTGTGGATCAGGTTGCCAAACTTCAACGTTGCGTCTTTGTGCTCGGCTTCGTAGCCGTTTAGTACCAGTCCGACGTGAGTGAGTGAGTCAACATAGATGTCGTGATCGTAGCCATTCAAGGCGACGTATTCGATGTCGATGCCACCAGGGGCGTTGGCTGAGGTGAAACCTTGATTGTCGATGCGCAAATATCCGCTGGCTGTGGTTGCGGCGATTAGGATCGAACCACCGTCACTGCCGTTGTTCATTGAGGAATCGTAGGCGACGATATCGAGGCCTTTCGAGAAATCGACGTTGCCACTGACGATCACCATCAGCGAAAAGCCTTGGGTCAGGATGCGCGCTCGTCCTTCCACTTTGAGGTCGCCTACGCAGAGGATTTGCGTGGATTCTTTGAGGACGATTTTACCCTTGAGCGTGCATGTCGGTATTGTCTCGCCGTGTGCCGCCGAGAGAACCATCACGAGTCCGACCATCCATGTGCCGAGGCTTAGTGAGCGTATGAGCATTCCAACTCCATTTGTTACACTATGCGTTATACAGGAATCACGCTTGGCCCGCAATCATAAAGGCGACAATTTGCGGCTCTCAAGCATGCAAATTTTTCATGGTGCTTGCGTGGGGAGATCGTAAATCAAATATGAGGCTTCGTCTTCGGCGACGATCTGCCAGTTCTTCAGCGGCGAGAGGATTTTATAGAAGTAGTGATAGGACCCCGCCTTCTCCACCAGCAACATTTTCCAGCCGTATTTATGCGCCAGCTCCAGGAAGCGTTCTTGCGATTGAAATACCCCGATCACATCGCCGGCGTAGAAGTTCATGTCGGTTACGAAGCCGTGATGAAACAAGGGCGTAAATCCCATCCACACCATGTAGGCGCCGTACTCATGAGCATTGTAAACACGGCCGCCGATCGGCTGGTGGCGCAGAAAATCCAACGTCTTAACGGGGAAATGTTTAGGGTCGAGACCCCAGCCCGGAATGCGCGCGCCGGATGAAGCGTAGTAGCCGAGAGTGAAATTCTTGAGCGCGACGATAAATAAAAATACTCCGAGCCCTGCGGCCAGAGCACGCGCGGGAATTTTGGCGAACCGCGTGTACGCCCACGGTTTAAGTGCGAGCGCAATCGCGAACGCGGCCCACGGAATGAAGCGCACCGCTTGAGCGGCGGCGCAAATGCTGAACAGGGCGAACAACCCGCGCAGACTCAACCATTGTTTTTCTCTCCACAGCAGAAACAGCGCACTTAGACTGAGCGTCCAGAACGCCAATACCTCAGGCGTGAAGCGGAACGCCTCGCTGTACGCGGGAAACCATTCAAAATTAAAATGCTTAAACACGCTCGCTTCATTGAGTGCGAAACGCACGGGGTAGAGTGCGCCTTCTAGGCCCAAAGGATTTACGGCAAGAAGTGCGACAGGGGCCAGCAGCCACAGAATCTTCCGGCCAATAAATCCGGGCGTTCGCCTGGAATGCCATGCAGCCCACATGCCGAGCAGAATCACACCCATGGGGAATCCGGGATGAAGCTGCGCCCAGACTAAAAACAGCGCGCCGGTTTTAAGAATGAAGCCGCGAGAGATCCGGTCTTGATGCAGCAGCCATTGCATGAGCAGGAGAGTGAAAATATCTGAAAATTGCGACGACCGTTCGATGAATCGAAAGCTGGCGGCGAGAACAGCTAGCGTCCACATAAATATCCAAAGTGGCGAGGTCGCCTGCGCGCGCGGCGGTTCACGCAACGGCAGTACAAAGAGCACGGCAAGCAACATCACTTTCAAAACGATCAAGCCCGCGAGATCGCCCAGCCACCAAGCGACGTGGAAAATCAAGTAACTCAAATACTCGTGCTCAATGTGCAACTCAGCGTTGGGCAAAGAATAAAGGTAAATATCGTGCGTAGGCCATTTGCCTTGTAAAAGAAAGTCGCGGGCTAAGGCGAGATACATCAAGACATCGCCCGATTGGATGGCGAAAAAAGTGAAAGACAATGCGAAAAATAACAGCAGCACCATGAATAGGCGCGTGCGAGTTTGGGTCGGCTCGGTCACTATTTCAGCTTCCGGGCCAGCTCCGTTTCTGTCAATGGATCACAGCCAAATCGGGCTTCTGGCGTCCCTTGGCTTGGCAGGAAGCCGTGCTGCCGCATGCGCTTGCAGTCCAGCTGGACATTGTGTCATGCGAATTGTCGTCACCGTTCGAAGCGAGGCGTGTGCAACCCGTGGCAGTAGTGCGGCGGGTCCGCGAACTGAAGCTGGATTTCCTACTGGCAGCATAGCGGGCTCCTCGCAAGGTCGAACAATCGAGAGGCGAATATTCAATGTGCGTGCCACCGGGGGCGGCCGCGCTCAATGACTGGCGAGTATTGGATCTAGAATGGACGTGGAATACTGCTGCACGCGCGGTTCAGAATCGCCCCGCTCGCGGAAAGCTTAGGCCGCACGTGGGGACTTGCTTTTGGGTTCTTCGGTGACGGGGGCGGCGAAAAGATATCTTTTCACCAGTTCATTGTTCGAGCGCCAAATGACATTGTCGATGAAGTAATGATGAATGTTAATGAACAGCAAAAATCCCACCAAGACCGGCGAGTATCCGAGTTCAGAACTGTGAATTAATCCTTGCGAATCGAGGCTCTTGGGTACGAATTCAAAAGCCATTGCGCCTAAAACCAGAGCGGCGACGCCCCAACCGACGAAATGTGTAATCCAGCCAAGCCGGGCTTCGGGGCCTGCGAGATCTTTGATTTGATCGGAGACTTGGTTGCTCTTTAAACTCCAAACAAAAACCAAGTACTGCAGCGAATGGAAAAATGGAATTAGGTAGGCGTATCCCGGGTGCGAAAAGGCGGGCAAGTACCAAACGTAGAGTGCCGCGTGCGCGACCATGCCGCCATACGTGGGCTGGACGCCCTCGTAGATGTACTTGCGCACGTGCATTCCGACCACGCCCATCAGCGAGATCACGACGGCAGCGTAAGCGATCTGCAAAAAGAACGGATCCAGCTGCAAGCCCGAGTAGACGATGCCGTAAAACGTAAATGACGGGCTGGACGTTTGGCTTTGCAAAAATGAGATCGACCATAGGGCAACCAAATTGCCAAGCATCAAACGGCGTTCCCAATTTTTGTAAAATAGCCGGCGGCGGGCCGAGGTCACGATGATGCACCCGAAGACCTGTTTGACGTAGTGCCAGCCTACGAGAAAATACATCGTGTTCACGGTGTGGCCGATCAGTTGGGCCCTACCGGAGGTGAGCGCGTAAAACAAGTAGCCTGCGAGCAACACGGGCACGACAACCGCGGCCCAGAAGTAGCGCGGGCGGCGCATGATGTTGGCGCCGAGAT
>JAYWAE010000336.1:0-3940 GCA_043782715.1 Pseudobdellovibrionaceae bacterium
GTCAGCCGGAGGTCGGGGAGATCGTGACAGCCGACGGCGTCACTGAAGACACTGTACTGACCGCCGCCGCCGCCGTAGAGCAGGGGTCGGCTCATCCTCTCGCCCAAGCCATCGTGCGCCGAGCCGCGAATCTTACCATTGTGGCCCCTACCGGATTTGAAAGCCTCGACGGCATGGGCGCGCGCGCCGAGACCGCTAGTGGAACGGTGTTCCTCGGAAACCGATTACTGATGGATACACAAAAACTTTCGCTCGGGCGCCTTGAAGCCGAAGCAACTCGCCTCCAAAGCGACGGTCGCACGGTTGTCCACGTGTCTCAAGCCGCTCGTGTAATCGGCCTTATCGCAATCGCCGATGCGATCAGGCCCACTTCTAAGGCCGCCGTGGCCAAACTGCGCGAACGTAAGATTGAAGTCGTTATGCTCACAGGTGACAACGCGGCAACCGCCAAGCGCATCGCCTCGGATCTTGGTATTGACAGCGTATTGTCAGATGTTCTGCCGGCGCAAAAGGCTGCAAAGATAAAGGAGCTACAAGCCACGGGCAAGAAAGTTGGGATGGTTGGTGATGGCGTTAACGATGCGCCAGCTCTTACTCAGGCAGATGTAGGGTTTGCTATTGGTGCCGGCACTGATGTCGCGATGGAAAGTGCCGATGTTGTACTGATGAAGAGCGACCCGTATGACATCGTCGCCGCGATTGAACTGTCGCACGCAACATTGAGAAAGATGCATCAAAATCTTTGGTGGGCCGTCGGTTACAATGTGATCGCATTCCCCCTGGCCGCAGGCGTCTTGTACCCTTTCGTGCTTAGCCCTGAGATCGCTGCACTTTCGATGTCAGGCAGCACGCTCATTGTCGCCGCCAACGCGCTAATGCTTAAGCGCACCAAATTGGCGGGCATTCACAAACCTGACAAAGCGACTTCTCGTGGCGGAGTCGCAGGCAAGAAGTCTAGTGAGGCCAATTTGAATGTTGCTGACGGAAACCAAACGTTTCGGCCGAAGGCAGAAGCTTTGGCAGCGCCGCTTTAAACCTCAATGAGAAACGTAAAATCAATGCACTCTCCACAACAGAACAATGGATAAATAGTGGACGAAAACTGCACATGACCTATCAACTAGAAGTGCTAAAATTTCTCGAAGCACAAGCTGAATCGATCGCCCGATTTGCTCCCGTGGTGTCTCGCCGCTTTGGCCAAAAGCCCGTTCATCAGCTACGCGTCTCTGCACGTTGGGCTCGCTTTGCAACCATTCAACTGAGAACAAAATGGAGTCCGCCCGATGTGTTTTTCAGCTTCTGCCAGTTTCATCGCGGGCACTTCACTTTCTGCAATCGGCGCGGCGACTCTCAGAAAAGCGGAGACGAAGTCCGAGATCCCTTTCGCGATGATTCCGCTACTATTCGGAATTCAGCAGCTCACTGAAGGCGTCATCTGGCTGACGTTCCACTATGATGCCCCGATCCTCAAATTGGCGATGACATATTTGTATTCTGGATTTTCACATGTGCTGTGGCCAATTTACGTGCCGTTCGCCATTGGTATCCTCGAAGGTGAGCGTTGGCGCAAGAAGATCATCTACGCGTTTGGTATCGCCGGGATCGCCGTGGGACTCTATCTTTTCTATTTTATGGTAGCAGACCCCATGGTTGCGGAAGTCGTCGGGAAGCATATCGTCTACATGTCGCCACACTTCTATATCTACCCGGTGATGGTATTGTACCTTGCGGCGACGTGCTTAAGTTGTTTTTTCTCCAGTCATGGATTCGTGAAACTGTTTGGAGGACTAATGCTGTTGTCCTTCATTGCGGCGTACCTCGTTCACGTGGCGGCCTTAGTCTCAATTTGGTGTTTCTTTGCTGCAATATTGAGCCTTCTGGTCTATCTCCACCTCAGATTTAGAGATCTTGGTGGATTTCCAAAGCATTTTCGCACCCAGATCCCCTAAGTCGATGTTTTCAAAAAACTCTGGCAGCAAAAAAGGCGAAGAAGGCGCCGACGAGATAAATTCCGACGGACATTCGATAGACGGTAACGGACCAATCTCGGGTTGTCGCACATGCCTCGCTTAATGCAGAGTCAACTGGGCAAGCAATCCGTCTTGCGCGCCATTGCAGAATCCCTCCCAACAACAAGAAAATGGCGCCAAGGGAAAAAATCCAAATTTTGTTTTCCGAAAGCCAAATGAGCTGGGGTACGCTTCCAACAATACCGGCAAAGGCGGCTCCCAGGCCGAGTACGACAAATAGTGCCGGAAGTGCGCAGCACACTAAAGTGCTCATCGCAGTAAAAAGACTTAGGAAGGCAAGTGTTCGTTTCATTTGCCTACGCGGTCAATCTTTTCGACGTTGTAGCCAGATTCCTTTAATATCGTCTCAATGCGGTTGTCGTCGAGGTCTGTTCCATCTTTCAAGTTGATGGTGACAAGCTTTTTTTCCAGACTTACATCGACCTTTTCAACCGCCGACTCGGCCTTGAATTTCTTAGTGATGCCCTGAGCACAAAATCCGCAGACCATACCCTTGACCGAAACTTTCACTTCCTTCCCAACACCAAATGCCACCGCTGGGATGAGAATCGCCATTAACAGCAACATTTTTTTCATATCCACCTCATTTTAAAAATGAAACATCAAGTTCAGCATCCAATCGCCATCGGTACTAACGCCAGTTTCAAACAAAACGCTTCGGTAAAAGAGCCGGATCAGCGGCGTGATCGCATATTTTTTCTCAAGCATCGGATGATACTGGTATTGCACCATAAGCCAACTCGCGATCTCGTTAAACTCCGCCTCATATGGAGCAATTCCGAGCCTCGCTTCAACGTGGTAAAAATCGTGGCTTGAGTTTCCCCACATTTTTTCGTATTTCATTGAAGCAAAATATTTTCGACTTTCCACATCCGCTTCCACACCCGCAAGACCAGCGCCGTCTGTCTTGTTACGGACAGTCGCTACCCCATAAGCCCCGTATAAATAGACGTTCCCTTGGTAGTCAGTTTCATTCCATCGCTTCGCAAGGTAATCAAACTGTGGGGCATAAAACTCCATGCGCCCCTCTGGCATATCAACCCGCATGTGCCGAGCGGCCACGGCCGCATCACTCCTAAAACTGTAGGTGATCCAATCGTCCGTCAAGAACGGTTGATTCCACGTCATAACTCCAATCGCTCCCTGGTAGGCAACAGGATGGGCCTTAGCAACCGAGGAAGTGAGGACCCATGTGATAAAGAAGAGGATTATTTTCTTCAAATCAAAACCCTCCCAGCTAAAACTCTCCGCAAAGCCCATCCAGTCTCTAGTGAGACAACCCCGCCAAGGACAGCTCCAAAAAGCCATACAAGTCCGAGAGTAAAAACAACTTCACCTCCCAAACATAGAAACGCGCCGAGAGAGAGAGTTGCGAGGCTCACAAGATGTAAAACTTCGTGCTGCTTTAGTGCCCTTACTTCTTCTGGTCTAAGAAAGAGGCTTGCTGCCATTAAGCTTAGGCCGGCAAAGAGCGCCCCGCAGCCCAACATGCAAACGCTCTCGCCAAATTTCATCAGGTACGGCATGATGCCAAGACTAGAGGTCAGCGAAATACCGAACTGCGGGCAAAATAGAAGCGACACAAATCCAACAATGGCCTGAAATAAAACCACTTTTGTAAACACCGAGAGAGCCTTTGGATTCAGCTCCTCATGAACCGTCTCAAATAACTGCGCAGAAACTGCCTCTGGAACCGCTATGGCCTCCGAATCGGCAAATTCGCGAAACTCGGCCTCCCACGAATGCTTATCATTTCTTCCCATAGACACTCCTCAAACTGCGCAACGCTCTGCTAACGAGCTGCCTTGCGTTCGACGGCGACGTTCCCAGGGCTTTTGCGATTTCATCAAAGGACGATTCGTTGCCAAAACGTAGCTGAATCGCTCTTTGTTGAACTTTGCTCAATTGAG
>JAYWAE010000337.1:0-3937 GCA_043782715.1 Pseudobdellovibrionaceae bacterium
TTTGACTTGGACGTCGCCCTTGACCACACGAAGCACGCCGTTCACGCCTTGTGCGTGTCCGGTGCTCACTGCGAGCATAGCGACTATACTTAAAAGCCATTTCACCATAACGTTCATAAGTGGCTCCATACATAGGATTTGAATGTCTGCTTACTCTCTTCGGCCGATCCCAGGCGAAGGTAAAGAACCGTATCAATTTAGAGGGGTTGAGACGTTTTTCCGTGCCGGATAGAGACGTCTCATTTGGGATCACGAGAGCGTCACGCGAGTGACCTTGATTTTGGTCGGGTCTCATCCGAAGAGTTTGTGGGCCGATGTTGGCCCGAGCAGAGGAGTCACAATGCCGAAGAGCCCGCTTAAAAAAACCACCCGCAAAAAACCGGTATCCGCCAAAGCCAAGAAGCCCGCAGCTAAAAAAGCCGCTCCCAAGAAAGCCGCAAAGGTGCAGTCCCACGAGCACAAAGGTTTTATGTGGAAGCTGCTCGAGCGCAAGCAATTGGAGCTCAAGCGCATGGCGACTCACCCCAAGCATCCCTTCGCCCATGCCGATGCCAAACCAAACGACGGCTACGCTGGCAAGATCCAAGGGCACGCGCGTTACAACGGCCCGCGCCGTAAAGCGGCCTAGTTTACCCCGAGCGCCCTTCGGGTCGCTCGGTCCACATCGATTAGCCCGGCCCCGGACTCGTCGTCCGGGCCTGTAGCGGCAATGTCCTTCGCGGTATCCAACAAAATTCGCCGGATGGTGGCGGGGTCAGCCCCCGGCCGTGCTTGCAAGAGCAACGCGACCGCGCCGCTCACATGCGGGGTCGCCATCGACGTTCCGGACTTAGTGGCATACCCGCCACCCGGTGCCGCGGACTCAATATCTTCGCCCGGTGCTGAAACGTCAGGCTTGGCCAAAGACATGTTTTTCCATTTCACCGGGCCGCGCGAGCTGAAATCCGCAATCCCGTCCGCCTCGTTGCTCGCCGCGACTGCTACTGCACCTGGGCACGCGGCCGGGACTTGTATCGTTCCCGCGCCCGGACCATCGTTGCCCGCGGCGACTACCGGAATGATCCCGAGGTTCAACAGGTTTTTCACCGCCACACAGAAAACCGATTCTTCGGGACTGATTTTCGTGGTGTCGGTGGTGCTGTCCCAAGAGTTGCTCACCACTTGCGCGAAGTCGGCAGTTGCTGGATCACCGTCCGGATCCGCCATCCATTGCATGCCGCGAGTAACCAACCTTCTTCGGTGCCGCCATAGGACCCGAAAGCTTTTGCCACAATCAGACCCACTCCGGGTGCGACGCCGATCGCTTGGCCCGAACTGCTACCACCGGCGATCGTGCCGGCGACATGACTTCCATGCCCGTGGTCATCATAAGGACTCGCGTTAACAGGCGCTCGAGTGGTGAAGTCGCGAAAGGCCAAGACTTTGCCCTTGAGATCGGGATGAGCCGGGTCGATGCCGGTGTCGATATAGCCAACCCGAATTCCAGCGCCGTTGATTTGAGGAAAATTCGCCCGCTGCTGAGGAATGCCGATGTGTTCGAGCCCATAGGTGAAGCGGTTGCGGGTGCGTTGAGAAAAACGCGCCGGTAGCAGATTCAAGGCGGACGGACGGGCACTCCAGCTGAGGCTTTCGACCAGCGGGTCACGCAGCAGCTGCAGGATTTGCACGGCCGACAACTCCGCCAGCGTACCGCCGACCAACCAAAGCGGGCGCAAGTTCTGCGCCGCCGCCATAGCCAAATTGTGAAATACCGAATTCTGCTGATTTTCCGTTTGCTGGCGCATGGCAGACTCCTGCGCGGCACGCGTTTGAGCGCGCACCGGGTGAGGCACGGAACGGTAGCGCACCAACACCGGAAATGTGGGAGTGGAAGGGGAGTTGAGATACGCCCGTACTTCGGCATCCACAAACGGAGCCGCCGTCCAACTGCGGCGGATATCATCGGTGAAACCGGGCACACCTTTGTCGCCGGCTAAGTCGCCGTACAAATAGGGATTGGTGAAACCCCCACCGGATTTGAGATCCCAAGCCGCCGCCACCAGCCACTTCCATGCGCCGAAGTAGTGCAGCGCACTCTCCGCCCCACCGCCGAACGCCGACGCCTTGGTCAGCGGCCAAAAATGATCGGCCTGCAGCGAGGGATAGCTTTTGAGCAGAATAAACTGTTTGTGTTGGCTAGCCGCAGACGAATAAATCGATTCCGAAAGGGAGCGGTCCACGATCGTATCATGATCCGAGTAAACGACAGTGAGTGAAGTCGAAGGCTCGATGCCGGAGATCGTTGCCGAGTCGAATCCCGCTGAGTCGAAGAGCAAGACGGCACGCGCGCGCAGAGGCAAGTTTTCTTGCACAGAAATTCCGGCCGCGATCGAAGCCACGTACGCGCCCTTCGAATGGCCGGCAAAGACGGTTTGGCTCTTTTCGATTTGATTGCTGAATTTGTCGAGGGCACAGCTCGCGACGTTGACATAGTCGCGGCCCATGCGCGCCCAATCTTGATCAAAAAATCCGCTGTCGTATGCGGGGAATATCGCGGCCACGCCCCGCTTTGCCAAATGCTCCAGCGTGCCGGAATAGTAGCTCACGTCAAGAGCCTGCCCGTGCCCGAAGACCACGGCGGGGAATTTTTCCGTAGCATCAGTCGAGACCGGCAGGTACACAGTGACGGCACGGCCCTTACACTGAATCTCTTGTATATTCATTCCATACGGATAGACCTTGCTGCCGGGGTGAGCCGGCAACACGGGCGCCGACGGCAGTGACGAAAGCGTAATCGGCGCGGGATAGTTGCATCCCATCTGCAATGTTTTTTGCAACTGCGAGGTGTTGACCTGAGCCGCCGCCTGCTTGACGGCTTCATCATAGAGGCCGGCTGCCAGATCCGGCGTTTTTGAAAGTATGTACAAAGATTTTAACGAAGGATCGCTCACCACCGCGTACCGGTACTGCGGATCCAGGGCGATGATCCAATACTGCCCTTTGTTCGGCAGTCCAAAATCCACCGTGAAACGCGCATTGGTGGCCGGATCGTCGTTGACTGCCGTGCCGAGAATTTCTTGCAGGCGTCCCGTTGGCGTTTGGTCGTTGCATGTGTTGTAGATGCCGATTTGACCCGAGGCCTCGGCGCTCAGCACTTGGCGCGAGCAAACACAGCCGCGTTCAAAAAATAACGGATTGCGCGCGATCTGATACCAAGTTCCTAAGTACTGGGCCGGATCGACGTACGGAACGGTTTGTAGAGCTGCGCCTTGTACGGCTTGGGTGGCAATAAAAATGAGAACTGCAATGCGAATGAATGACATCTGGGAGACCTCCCCTTTGTGACCAGCGTTCAACGAATTCAGGCGATTGTCTAGCCCACCGTTACGGTCGGAGCCGGATTTACGAGCGCATCACGATCGCGCGCGCGGCCGCAAAAAGATTTGCTTCGTGCACCTCGGGGAGTGCATTTTCGAAGGGCAATGGCTCCGCGGTTCCGAGCAACGCCGAGCGCATTCCCGCCCGATGCCCCGCTTCGACGTCGGTCATCCGGTCGCCGACCATCCAGCTGCGTGCGGGATCCAGGTTGTAACGGCTGGCGGCCTCGAGCAACATACCGGCGTTGGGTTTGCGCATCGGATGATCGTAGTCCGTCATATAGGGCGCGCTGTGAAACGACAAAAGATCCACGCCCTCGCTGGCGAATTTGGCCTGCACACGGCGGTGAATCTCGTCGAGATTGCGCACGTCCACATCGCCGCGCGGAACTCCCGACTGATTGGTGGCGACGCAGAGTTTGAAGCCATGGTCGCGCAGCAAGCGCAGGCCTTCAAACACCCCGGGCAAATAAACGATTTTTTCGGGGTCGTTCAAATACAGCATGTCGACGATTAAAGTGCCGTCTCGGTCCAAAATTACGCCGGGAGATTTCGTCATGCCAAGATTCTACGCCTTGCTC
>JAYWAE010000338.1:0-3928 GCA_043782715.1 Pseudobdellovibrionaceae bacterium
CAGGAGAACCTCAAGCCGACGACAAGACTTCCGACGCGGCTGTACTTAGTGCGCCCAAAGTGAATATTAAGCGATCGAGATATATTTCAACACCCGTGAGTCGAGAGGTTTGGTTTAGGGCTGCCGATCAGTGCGAATATGTAGATCCGACTACGGGCCGGAGATGTTCGTGCCGGCACGGACTGCAGGTCGATCATATAATCGAGTTCTCTCAAGGCGGATCAAACGAGCTTGAGAACCTGCAACTCCTCTGCGGCGCTCACAATCGCTGGCGGAGTCGCGCGACCGGGTAAGCTTCCGAGTCTCACACACTCGTTAGCCGCCGACCCATGCGCGGTATGCACTCACGCGGCAGCTCGCTCAATAAAATCCCGCGGAGGTGCGGCTTTCCGTTGAAAACTGCCTATGTAAGCCCGTAAGATTTCACTATGAAAGTCTCGCAACTCCTCTCACTTTTTCCGCAGCTCAAATGGGGGGACGCGGCTACCTTAGATGTCGCCGATCTGACTCTGGATTCGCGTCAGGTGAAAAAAGGTACGGTGTTTGTCGCCATTCGTGGGACGGCGGGAGATGGACACCAGTATCTCGAGTCGGCGGCGCGGGCTGGAGCTGCGGCACTGGTTGTCGAGGATGAAGCGGGCATTCCAAAAGACTATCGTGGCGCCGTCGTGAAGGTGGCCTCGACGCGCAACGCGCTGGATCAATTGGCTAGCCGGTACTTTGGCAATCCTGCGCAGGAGCTTTTTTGCGTCGGTGTGACCGGCACCAACGGTAAAACCACCGTCACTTACATGATCGAGAAAATTCTCACTCACTTCGGCTGGCCGACGGGTGTGCTGGGCACGATTGATCATCATTTGGCGGAGCACAAGTGGCCGAGTCAGTTGACCACACCGGATCCACTTACACTGCAGCGCCGGCTCAAAGAGTTCGTCGCGCTCGGTGCACGCGCGGCCGCGTTCGAAGTGTCGTCACATGCATTGTCGCAAGCGCGTGCCGACTCGTTGCCATTCGCCGTCGGCGTATTCACCGGCTTCACGCGCGATCATCTCGACTATCACAAGACGATGGAGGAGTACTTCAAAGCCAAGCAAAGGCTATTCAGCGAGCTGCTCGGCAATCGTCCACAAATGGCGGTGGCCGTGCTCAATGGCGATGATCCGGAAGTGCGTAAGACGCATGTGCGCGAGGGCGTAACCACCTGGTGGTATGGAGCCAAGGACGCCGACTTTACCTTTCGGGTACTCAAACAGGATCTAAACGGCAGTATGTTCCACCTCAGTTCTCCGAGGGGAAATCACGAATTTCATTTGCCTTGCCCGGGTGTGCATAACATCTACAATGCCGTGGCCGCGATTGCTGCAAGTTGCGCGGCTGGTTGCTCGCTCGCAACGGCGAGTGAGGCGCTACAGGCTTTTCATGGCGCCCCGGGTCGACTGGAGAAAGTTCCCAACACGCGTGGATTGCACATTTTCGTCGATTACGCCCATACCGATGACGCGTTGAGAACGGTGCTCAAAGCCTTGCACGATCTCAAAGAGGGTTCGGGCGCGACGGGGCGGATCATCACGGTGTTTGGCTGCGGAGGCGATCGCGACAAGGGCAAGCGTCCACTGATGGCGCGCGCGGCGGCGGCTGCATCAGACGTCGTTATCCTCACCTCGGACAACCCGCGCACAGAAGATCCCAAGCAGATTCTAAGAGAAGTCCAGGCCGGAATCCCCACGGGCTGGAAAGGTGAACTTCATTCGGAAATCGACCGACGTAAAGCCTTCAGTGTAGCCTTGCAAACGGCGCGGGATGGTGATGTGATTTTAGTCGCGGGTAAGGGACATGAAGATTATCAAATTGTCGGTAAAGAGAAGCTGAACTTTTCCGACGCCCTAGTGATGGGCGAACTACTGAGATGAATTCGATGAAGGATTCCGATTGGACATGCACGCTGCAGGATTTGGCGGCCGCGACCGGCGGTCAGGTTTTGTCGCAGCCCAAGCCCACATTTAGCCGTGTCGGCACGGATACCCGCGTCTCACTCGCAGGCAAGATGTTCATCGCGCTCAAGGGCGACATTCACAACGCCCATGATTTTGTCGCTAAGGCGGTCGAGCAAGGCGCCCACGTTGTGCTGGTGCACGAATGGCGCGACGAATGGAAAGCGCTCAGTGAAAAAGCCAGTTTCGTCAAAGTCCCCGATACGCTACCGGCATTGCAAGCGTTGGCCCGCTTCTGGCGTAAAAAACAGCAATTCAAAATTATTGCGATTACTGGTTCAAATGGCAAAACGTCGACCAAAGAGTTTACCTACGCGCTCATGAAAGATGCTGTTCCTACTTACGCCAGTAAGGGCAGCTTCAACAATCACTGGGGCTTGCCGCTCTCGATTCTCGAAGCCGGACCCGAACATAAATTTTTGATCCTCGAAATGGGCATGAACAAACTCGGCGAAATTTGGAAACTCTGTCAGATCGCCGAACCCGACATCGTGACGGTGACCACCGTTGGCCGCGCCCACCTCGGCATGCTCGGCTCCCAGGCAAATGTGGCGCAGGCAAAAGAAGAAATATATGTGGCTGCCCCCAAGGCCGTGCATGTTTTCAACATCGACAACGAGTGGACCATGCGCATGCAGTCGCGCTCGCACTCTCAACAGCTCACGTTTTCTTCATTCCGTCCGCAGGCCGATGTGCACTTTCGCGCTCAACGCTTGAATTGGGACGGGCTCGATCTCACCGGCCACATCAAGTCCGTCAAAGGCCAGACTTGGGTGCATGTGCTCGGCCGACAGAATACGGTGAACTTGATGTGTGCTTCGGCGCTTGCGTTCGCCGCGGGCCTCAAGCCCGAGCAAATCTGGGCTGCGCTTGCGACAATTCGCGATTCCGCCTGGGGCCGCAATCAAGTATTGGAACTCAAGAGCGGCGCGCGCGTGCTATTTGACGCTTACAATGCCAATCCCGACAGCATGCAAGCGTTACTCAAAAATCTCTACGAGATGGACGTGCAAGGCCGCAAATTTCTAGTGGCTGCGGACATGGGCGAACTCGGCACCTTCAGCCAACAGGCCCATGAGGAAGCCGGCGAGCGCGCGGCGGCCGTGGGCTTCGAATGCGTTTGGTACATCGGTGAATTTGCAGCGGCCTTTCAAAAAGGTTTGTCCAAGGCCGGCCAGCCCAAAGCCTTTTTATCGAGCCGCCACTTTGATCCCGAGACGTCCAAGAAGTTCATCGCATTGACTGCCAAAGGTGACTTGATCGCCGTCAAAGGCTCACGCAGCGCCCATCTCGAGCAAGCGGTCGAGAGCTGGCCGCTGCAAACGCCGCTGGGGCCGAAACCTTAATCGTAGGAGTTTGCTCAGTGTTCTATCAGCTTCTTTATGAAAATTCCGAGCACTTCGGAGCCCTCAATGTTTTTCGCTACATCACGTTCCGTACGTTTGCCTCGTTCTTCACCGCGTTTTTCGTGTGCTGGATTGCCGGGCCTTATTTCATCAACTACGTCAAGCGGCGCAGCTTCGGCCAGAGCATCCGTGACGACGGCCCGCAGTCGCACAAGAAAAAACAAGGCACCCCGACGATGGGTGGCGGACTGATTTTGCTCGGAGTCCTCGTGCCCACCATGCTTTGGGTGGATATCAAAAGCGCGCTGGTTTGGGGCGTGTTGATCGTCATGTTCGGCTTCGGGTTAGTCGGCTACTGGGACGATTGGCTCAAGGTCAGTAAGCGCAACACCAAGGGCGTCAAAGGACGCACCCGCTTGCTTTGTGAGTTTCTGATTTCGGCAGCCGTGCTGACGTACTTGATCTACTACAACCACATTCCGACCGTCGTCACCGTACCGTTCTTCAAGGAGTTTAACTGGGATATTGGCTGGGCGTATGTGGTCTTCGCATCGCTGGTGGTGGTCGGAGCGGCCAACGCCGTGAATCTGA
>JAYWAE010000339.1:0-10350 GCA_043782715.1 Pseudobdellovibrionaceae bacterium
TGCGAAGCGGCCCTCTTGCCGCGTGTTCATGGATCGGGATTGTTCACGCGTGGCGAGACGCAGGTTCTCGGTACCGTTACGCTCGGTACCGGCGATGACGAGCAGATGATCGATGACCTAGCTGGAATGAATCACAAAAGGTTCATGCTGCACTACAATTTCCCGCCCTTCTCGGTCGGTGAAACGGGCCGCATGGGTGGTCAAAGCCGCCGCGAACTCGGTCACGGATTTTTGGCGGAACGCGCGATCAAGGCGATCTTGCCGGATTTTGAAAAGTTCCCATACACCATCCGCATCGTTTCGGAAGTGCTTGAAAGCAACGGATCGTCGTCGATGGGCACGGTTTGCTCAGGCATCATCGCTCTGCTCGACGCCGGCGTGCCGGTGAAGGGCAATGTGGCCGGGATCGCCATGGGTCTGATCAAAGAGGGCGACAAGTTCGCAGTCCTCTCGGACATATTGGGCGATGAAGATCACTTGGGCGATATGGACTTCAAGGTGGCCGGTACGCGCAAAGGCGTGACGTCACTACAGATGGACATCAAGATCGACTCAATCAGCTTCGACATCATGGAGCAAGCGCTCAAGCAAGCCTACGACGGCCGCAATCACATCCTGAACGAAATGGAAAAAGTGATTTCGCAACCGCGTGGCGAGATTTCGCAATTCGCTCCGCGTATCGAGACCATCAAAATCAAGCCGGACAAAGTGCGTGAAGTCATTGGCGCCGGCGGTAAGGTCATCAAAGGCATTATCGAAGAGACGGGCGTCAAGATCGACATCGAAGACGACGGAACGATTCACATCGCTTCGACGGATCCGTTGGCGGCCAAGCGCGCGATCGAGATCATCAACGGCATTTGCGCGGAAGCCGAAGTCGGCAAGACGTACAAAGGCAAAGTGGTCAAGATTATGGACTTCGGCGCCTTCGTCGAAATTTTTCCCAACAGCAGCGGCTTGTTGCACATTTCGGAAATCGCTCACGAGCGCATTCGCAATGTCACCGACGTGCTGAATGAGGGCGACACTCTTGACGTCAAAGTGCTCGACGTGGATCGTTCTGGCCGTATTAAATTGTCGCGTAAAGCACTACTCGCTCCGCCCACGAATCCGCAGTAGTTTTTTTGCCGGTCAAAGGGGTGGGATGAAGGCCTATAGCTACAAGCCCATATTCCAAAAGACGACGCTGTCCAACGGCGTGCGGGTGGTGACGGAGAGTCACCCCTTCACCCGCGCGGTCAGCGTCGGCGTTTTCGTTGAAGTCGGCACGCGCGATGAGCGCTTTGAGAAGGCCGGCGTCACTCACTTTCTCGAACACATGGTTTTCAAAGGCACGCGCAAGCGGTCGGCCTACGACTTGGCCAAGGTGCTCGACGCTGTCGGCGGCGATCTCAATGCCTACACCAGCAAAGAGTACACCTGCTTTCACGCGACCTCACTCAAGGAACATCTTTCTTTGAGCCTGGATGTGGTGACGGACTTAGTGACCAACGCAACTCTTGCGGCCGACGATTTTAAAAAAGAACGTGAAGTGATCGTGCAGGAGATCCAGATGTCGAAAGACAACCTGGAGGAGTACATACTCGATGTTTATCTCGAAAAAGTGTACGCCGGCCACGCACTAGGCACACCTATTCTCGGCACGGAGGAGACGCTTGAGGATTTGAAGCGTTCGGACCTCTTGGAGCACTATCAAAGCTACTTTCGCGGCCCGCAAGTCATCGTCAGCGTCGCCGGCCCGGTCGAACATGATTACGTCGTTGAAATGGTGAACAAAACCCTCGGCAAGTTGAAAGGCCGGGGTAAAGCTCTCAAGCGGCGTGCGCCACGTCCGCGCAAAATACAGGAATTTATTCCGCGATCGAGTGAGCAGACGCATCTTTTGGTCGGTCTGCCTTCTTGTTCCTACAAAAGTAAGCACCGCTTTGAGTCCTATGTGATCAACGACCTGCTCGGCGGTGGCGTGACTTCACGCTTTTATCAAAAGGTGCGTGAAGACAAAGGCCTGGTCTATAGTGTGTACAGTTTCTTGCAGTCGTTCATCGACACGGGATTGTTTCTAACCTACGCGGGGGCGGCGCCAGAGAATGCGCTGGCCGTACTCAAGGCCATTCGCGGGGAGTTGGAGAAGTTTTTGTCGGGCGGGTTGCGCCGCCAGGATTTGGTCATGTTTAAGACTCAGGTGAAGGGCCAAATTTTACTCGGCGCCGAAGACATGGAAAACCGCATGAGTTCGCTCGGCGTAAACGAGATGGTTTTTGGCGAATACAAACCGGTGGACGAAGTGATTGCAGAAATCGATAAGGTCACTACGCGGTCCATCGCGGAATACGTCGACAAGTATGTAGAGATCAAAGATGTTTCGCTGCTGGTGATGGGCGATCTTGAGCCAGCTGAAGCGCTTAAACTTATGGAAGTGTGGGAGTGAAAATGGACTTGAGCCAATTGAAAAAATCCGCGACTGAAATCGCCAAAACTGTAGGCGCGATGGTCGAAGAGAAACTCGGCGACCGCTCGCAGCTCGAAGAGCAAATGCGCGGCATCGCCAAGCAGGTCGAGAAAGTCGTAAGCGACAGCTTGTGGAAAGCGGCACCCGGAAAAGTGACGTTGAAGATCAAGCGCTTACCTGCCTTCAAGGGCGAGTTACCTGCCTATGCCACCGAAGGCGCTTCAGGACTGGATGTACGCGCGTGCCTCGATGAGGCCGTGACCTTACAGCCTGGCCAGCGCATGCTAATTCCGACAGGCTTGAGCATGGAAATTCCGCGCGGTTATGAAGTGCAAGTGCGCCCGCGTAGCGGACTTGCGATCATGAAGGGTTTGAGCTTGGTCAACACTCCCGGAACTGTCGATGCCGACTATCGTGGTGAAGTGAAAGTGATCGTGATCAACCTCGGCCAAGAGCCGATCTTGATCCAAGACCAAGAGCGCATCGCTCAGCTGGTGGTTTGCCCGATCATTCAGGCGCAGATCGAAGACACGACCGACCTTAGCGAAACTAGCCGCGGCGAAGGCGGCTTCGGCAGTACGGGCGTTTAGTTCACCGACCGGGTGGCTACAATACTTAGCGACTGACGGCTGGCTTAAAAGTCAGAAAAATACTGAACTTACTCGTTCAGTTCTTTTTCCAGAATATCGAGCGACTCCGGCGTAGCCTTCATGCGCATGGATTTATGGCGGTTGTTGTTGCCGATCAGAGTGAATGCCCAAAAAATCGCGTACGCGGCGAAGAAGCTGATCAAAACATTGCGCAGTTTGCGCTGGGGCAGCTGAAAGTTCGAAACAAATCCTACGTAAAGCAGCAGAGCCGTGGCGAACGCGCCAATAAGCAGCACCGGCGGCAGCATGAACGCGACGATACTGACCAGCATGGTCGGAATGGCCGCGAAGAGCATATGGATGTAGAGCATGCGAAATTCGACCTCGCGATGAAAGTAAAATTTGAACAGGTAGAAGAAAACCCCGCTGCCTACGGCCGTTAGAGCAATGAAGGAAATCGGCGCGATGATCAAACCGGTTATGGCGCCGAGAATGTCGCGATCGAGCAGGTTGCTGATAAAAGCCACTCCGGCGGCGAAGATAGCTTGTAAAATCAGAGTCTCAGGCCATTCCCAATCGGGGAGTGTGCGCATGCCTTCGACGGGATTGCGAAAAAAATGCGGCAAGACCAAAATGGCTTCGCGTAGCTTGGCTTTGATACTGGGCCAGTTGATGTCTCTCATGCTGCAAGCCGGATTGTAACGCGATCAGAACGTGGCGTTCAAGCGCAGTGAGGCGTCCCACGACGTTTTGTCGATAGTGGCGCCCCCGATTGCAGAGCGGTAGGAGATATCAGGGCCAACGGCGATCGATTTGCCGACTTTTTTCTCCAACCCGAAGAGTAGAAGCGAGGTCGGTGTTGAGACGTTGTAGGCCGTCTCGCGGCCGCTGCCATGTACCGTGATATCCATGTAGCGTGCCGCCAAACCCGCCCCGAGGCGCGCGATCATTCCGGTGCTGGTGCGCGGGGAGTAGACGATGCGGGCTTCGAATTCCTTGAGGTCGCCGCCCATATTGCCGTCAAAGGATTCATGCTGATAGCTGGAGTAGGCCGCTTCGGCGCGCATATCGCGCGAGAAGAGGTTGAAGCCGCCCGAAACCTGCAGGCCCTTGAACAATCCTGAGCCCGAGTTGCCATCGGGCAGGTGAAAGCTGACCAGCGAAGTGCTGAGGCCGATGCCGGCGTGTAACGCGACTTCTTCCCAATCATTTGCGGGGGCCGGTTTGGGAATATCTTCGGCGCTGGCTTTGAGTTCGCTGACGATGGCGTCGTAGCCGACGTAGGAGCCGTCTTCGTCGGCCCGGACATTCGTCGAGAGCGCGAGTAGCAGCAACAGTGACGCGAGAACGTAAGTCGGTTGGCGCATTGGAATTCCCCCTAACAATCATTCTAGCAAAACTCGCCTTTTCGAAAAGGCCCCTTCGAGTAGAATAGGACTATGTGGCCCATTTCTCGACTACGAGCTCAACGTTATTGCGCCTTCTGCAAGGTACTGCGCCGGGTTTACGTTAAAAAGCACGTCGACTTGACCAACGTCTTGCTCGCGGCGCTTTTCGCGGCTGCTGTAAGTTTTGTTTATGAAGGCCAGCTGGATCCTCTGGCGCTCATGATTTTCGTGGTGTCGCTGTCGTGCGCCGAAATTTTCGTCAACATGCGCTGGCGCATGAACTTAGTGTGCAACCTTTGTGGTTTTGATCCCATTCTCTACAAGCGGTCCAACGAGAAAGCGGCTGCGCGAGTGAAGGAATTCTTCCGCGAGCAGGTGGAGAATCCGCATTTCTGGCTGACCAAGTCGCCGTTGCTCGATGTGCAAAAGCGCATTCGCCTGCAAGAAAAAAAGGCCATTGAAATGAAGATTGTCGCGAACCGCGCCAAGCTGCCGCCCTTGGCGCCGAGCAAAACTCTGTGATAGGGTGCGAGTTATCCAAATGAAAACACTTGTCGTTTTACCTACCTACAATGAACGTGAAAACATAACGGCCATCGTGCCGGCCATCTTCCAGGCGACGCCTGAAGTCGAGGTTCTCGTTGCCGACGACAACTCGCCGGATGGCACGGGTGACGTCGTGCGCTCGCTGCAGGGCAAGTATCCTCATTTGCATTTGCTGGCCCGCGCCGGCAAAGAAGGTTTAGGTAAGGCTTATTTGGCTGGATTTCGCTGGGGCCTTGAAAAGGGGTACACCGCGATCGTGCAAATGGACGCCGATTTTTCACATCGGCCCGAGGATCTCAAAACGATGATCGCGACGCTGCCCAAGTACGATTTTGTCATGGGTTCGCGCTGGGTCGCCGGTGGTGGCACGGTGAACTGGGGTTTGGGACGCAAGATCATCAGCCGCGGGGGTTCGCTATACGCGCGGACGATTCTGGGCTTCCCTGTGCGCGATTTCACCGGTGGTTTTAATGCCTGGAAGTCGAGCACTTTAAATAAGTTAGGCTTGGATTCCGTGCGCTCCGAAGGCTATAGTTTCCAGATTGAACTGAAGTACAGGGCGTTGAAATTTGGTTTTCACGGTAAAGAAGTTCCAATTATTTTCGCAGACCGCCGTGTGGGGCAAAGCAAAATGTCGTCACGCATCGTGGTGGAAGCTCTTTATCGCGTATGGGGTTTGCGCCGTTCTTTGTGATCCATTCGCTTTTGCGCAATCCGCCCAAGAAATCTTAAATTCTACAGATTGGTCGAAGGGTGCGGTAGTCACCGATGGCGGCGCTGTGTATCAGCTGCCGGATTTCGATGCGACTGTGTCGGATTATCTCGATTATCACGCTCCGGTCTACATTCTGAAGAAACCCGTCCCTGGCCAAGGCGGTATGGGTTTGTTCCATCGCGTGCGCTACAAGAATAAGTCGGGCTACATGGCCGACACCGACGTGCGCATGAGCGGGAAAGAAATTGAAAAGGAACGCGCGAAGAACGCCGATTCCAAAACGGCCAAGAAAAGCGAAAAGAAAAACAAATCCAAAGCGTGGGATCAAGACGACGAGGCGGCAATGGGTCCGCAGCCGATTTACTTCACCCGCTATTTTGGCGGGGCGCTCAGCCGGGTTGACTTTACCGAAAAATTCTCCGGTAAGAAATTGCACGACAACATGTGGATGGCCGGTTTACGTATGACCGGCCCAGGCACGCTATTCGACGGGCCGCCATTGGACTTTAACTTTTGGTTTTCGTACCAGAAGCCGGGATATTACCGGCAGATCACCAATGAAGCTCCGTCGGGTTTTTTGCTTTTCGGCGACGTGATGGCGATGTTCCCGCTGCTCGATAAAAAAAATCTGCTGCTCAATTACGGCGCTGGCCTGATGTGGACCTACACCAACTACAAGGTGAGCATCGGCAACAGCCACTTCGACTCACAGGAGTTCCGCGTCGGATTTGATTTCGATTTCGGCTTGGCGTACCGGATTCAACAAGCTTTAGTCCGATTGGATGCGAAGTATTACTGGGAGAAAACCCAGTACTTAGGATATTTGCTCTCCGTGCAGACGAAATATTAGGGGGATTGCGATGAAAATTCAAGTGCTCGATCCGGAAGTCGTAGACCGCATCGCCGCCGGCGAAGTCTTGGATCGTCCCGCCAATTTAGTAAAAGAGCTGGTCGAAAACAGTTTGGATGCCGGTGCAGATCAGATTGACATTGAGTTCGCAGGCGGCGGCCGCGAAGTTTTGATCTCGGATAACGGCGACGGCATTGCTCACGGCGAAATGCTGTTGGCACTGCAGCGCCACGCGACTAGTAAAATTCGCGCCAGTGAAGATCTTTTTCGTCTCGTGAGTTTTGGATTTCGTGGAGAGGCGTTGTCGAGTATCGCCGCCGTCAGCCGAGTGACTATGACCTCACGCGCGCGTGGTAGTGATCAGGGCTATCGCTTGAAGAGTGAATTTGGGATTCCAGGGGAGTCGCAACCGGTTTCGGCGCGTCCCGGCTGTGAACTGCGCGTAAGCGAGTTGTTCGGCAATGTGCCGGCGCGTTTGAAATTTCTAAAATCCGAAGCGGCTGAACATGGGCAAATCAAAGCCACGCTCAAAGCTTTGGCCCTTGCACATCCCGAAGCCGGATTTCATGTCCGCTGCAAAGATCACCTGCTCTTCCATTGGCCCAAAACCGACGACTGGAGTGAGCGCGCCCGCTTGGTATTGGAAATGGACGGGCTCTATCGCGGTGCCGGCGAAGTGAATGGCGTGCGTGCGGATGTGTTGGTCAGCTCGCCGCTCGAGACCGCGCAAGTGAATCGCAACATGTGGTTCTTCGTACAGGGCCGCTGGATCCAAGACCGCAGCTTGACCGCCGCAGTGATGGAAGCCTATCGCAACCTGCTGATGCACGGTGAATACCCGTCGGTCGCGGTACGCCTAGAGCTGCCTCCCGAAGAAGTCGACGTCAACGTCCACCCGGCAAAATCACAAGTGAAATTCCGCGACCCCCAGAGCGTATTCCGCGCCGTAAGCCGAACAATCCGCGCCGTATTGGAAAAAGCCCCATGGTTGAGCGAAGGCGAAACCGCGCCGGCCTTCACCCTTCAACCTACGGCACCAGCCGAAGAACAAACAAATATGGGTTTCTCAGGCCGAGCCTTTGAACGCACGCAATACGCAAAAAAGTCGTTTCAATTAAACGAAGTACGTACAGCCTTAGCCTCAATTCCCGATCCCGCCTCAGCCTCCGCTCCCGCTCCCGCCCCCAACGTAAACTTAAACTCAAACCAGTTCCAATGGTCCAACCTCCAAGTCATAGGCCAACTCAACCACACGTACATAGTCTCCCAAAGCGCGGACTCTTTCTATTTAGTAGACCAACACGCCGCCCACGAGCGAGTGGTGTTCGAGCGGCTGCAAGATTCGTATCGCCACGGCAAAGTCGAATCGCAAGCCCTGCTCCTGCCGCTCGTGCTGGATTTCAGCGCAGCGGAAGTGGAAGTGCTCATTCAACAGCGTGAGGCCTTAGAAAAGATGGGTCTGAGCGTGGAACGCATGGGCCCTGAGAGTTTGGCCGTGCAAGCCATTCCCAGTTTGATCAACGAGAGCGGCGTCAGCGAAGCCTTGCGAAAATTGGCTGCGGATCTGTCTTCCGATTTGGGATCCAGCGCGCTCGAGGCTGCCACCGGTGAAGTTTTCGCTTCGATGGCCTGTCACTCGGTGATCCGCGCCGGCCAGAGTATGAGTCCCGAGGAGATGAAAAGCCTGCTTCAGCAAATGGATCAGTATCCACTCTCGAGCTTTTGCCCGCATGGCCGGCCGGTGTTCGTGCGCCGCCGATTTTCCGAACTCGAACGCGAGTTCGGCCGGATCGTGTGAAGCCCTTTGTTCTGATCGTCGGACCCACCGGCTGCGGAAAGTCCGCACTCGCACTGGCGCTCGCAGAAAAATTTGCTGGTGGCATTCTCAATTGCGATTCGATTCAAACTTATCAGCGCCTCAACATTGGCGCCGCCAAGCCAACCTCTGCTGAAATGGCGCGCGTGCCGCATTTTTTGTTCGATGCCATCCCCGCAGGTGAGGTTTTAACCGCAGGTGATTTTCGCAAAATGGCCATGGAGATTCTGCAGCGGGAGTTGCCTCGACGCATGCTTTTTGGCCCGGGCGGTAGCGGGTTTTATATTCAAGCTCTGGAGAAGGGCATGTTTGACGTGCCCAAGCCCGATCCTGAAGTCGACCGTGTAGTGCGTGCGGAATGTGCCGCGCTTGGCCTTGCCGGCATATACCGCGAACTTCAGCGCCTCGATCCTGCGTATGCTGAAGACTTGAATCCGCAAGACGCCTACCGCATCACCCGTGCACTCGTGATTATGCGCGACAGTGGCCGCAAGGTGAGCGAATTGCGACGTGAATTCAAGCCCCAGCCCTTTCCATTCCCACTTTTAAAATTGGGCCTCAGTCCGTCACGCGATGAATTGGAACCGCGCATTCGCAGGCGCACCCAAGCTATGCTCGATTCGGGTTTGGTTGCGGAAGCGCAGTCGCTCGTGCAGGATGGATTCGGCGAATGGCCCGCGCTGCAAAGCGTAGGTTATCGCGAAACGTTGGCGTACCTGCGCGGAGAAATCAACGAGCAGCGCCTTACGGAGCTAATCGTGGAAAAAACGCTGCAGTTGGCGAAAAAACAGAAAACCTGGTTCAAACGTGACGCAGAAATTCAATGGCTGCCGGTCGACGAGCCACTGCCGCAGGCGAACAAAATCGTGCAAGAGTTTCTTGACCGCAAATGTTGACAGCCATGGGTAAATTCCGCATCCTCAGGCGCAAATTCACACATGGAGAGTTTGTCGAATGAACAGCATGACGGGTTACGGAGCCAGCCAAGCCAAAAACCGTCAGCTTGAAGTCGAAGTGCACGTCAAATCTGTCAACGGACGCTTTCTTGAAGTCCGCTTCCACCTGCCGAAAGAATACTCACCCTTCGAAAACGATTTTCGCAAAACCTTCGCCGGCAAATGGGCGCGCGGCACGGTGGACGTGTACGTGCACCGCCGGCCGGCAGCTGAGGCGCGCTTGCAGACGGTGAATATCCGCAAAGACACCGCCAAGCATTGGACTAAAAAGTTACGCGCACTGGCCAAGGATCTGAATATCGCCCATGACGTTTCTCTGCGCGATATTTTGCAGATGCCGTTTGTTATGGAACATCAGGATCGCTTGGGTCTGTTGCCCGGTGAGATGAAGCTGGCCCAAGCGCAACTGCATAAAGCCGTGCTCAAGTGCCAGGAATTCCGCGCGCGCGAGGGCGTGATGTTGCGCAAGGAATTGCTGGCGCAAATCAGCGCGCTCGAAGACTCGATCAGTGACATGGAAGGCTGGCGCGAAGAGGCGATGAAAAACGCCCACCAGCGACTGAAGTCGAGACTTTCCTCTCTTGAAACTCAGCAGCTGGACGCCCCGAGATTGGCCTTGGAAACCGCCCTGATGATCGACAAAATGGATGTACACGAGGAAGTGGTGCGGTTAAAGGAGCACGTCAAAGCGTGCCGCCAGCTGATCCAGAGTTCCGATTCGTCAGCCAAGGGGAAGCAATTGGATTTCTACTGCCAAGAGTTGCTGCGCGAAGTGAACACCATTGGGTCCAAGTCGCAGCTCGCTTCGCTCACGCAAGTGGTGGTGGGGGCGAAATCGGCAATCGAAAAATTCCGCGAACAGGTACAGAATATAGAATGAGCGCAGCCAAAATTCTCCTTATCATCGGTCCCACGGCGGTCGGCAAATCTAGCCTGATCGATCGCGTGCTCAAGGAGTTTCCGCAGGTGGTGGACATCATCACTTACACAACCCGCCAGCCGCGCGAAGGGGAGAGTGAGGGCAATCCCTACCACTTCGT
>JAYWAE010000340.1:0-3911 GCA_043782715.1 Pseudobdellovibrionaceae bacterium
CGATCCAAGCGGCCAGTGACGAATTCAAAAAGCAGCTCTTGGCAAATAAAGCGCGTCAGTCCTTTTTTGGACGGCGGCTGGGTTTCAAGATTCAAGAAACCCTCCTAGGTGACGTAGTCCGCGGCCGACGCGGTAGCGAACGGTGCCTTCTGTTACGCCGAGCCCGAAGGATATCTCGGCATCGGTGAAACTGAGAATGCGCGACAACAACACCGCTTCACTTTCGACAGCTTCGCTCGCCGATAGGAACGACGCCCAAACCGCCACATCGAATCCTGGTGGAAGCGCGTAACCCCGGCCGCCGGTTGGCGACCAGTTTTTGGGCTTTACGCTTTTCAATTTGCCTTTCCAGGCATGCAAAGTGCGAATCCAGTAGCCGCGATGTGCGCTGTCGAGGAGATTGCGCGAAGAGAGCTCACTCAGCACCTTGAGGCTAGCTGAGTACGCCAGTTCTTCGTCGAGACAGGAGAAGAAAAAATATTTCGCCACAGCTTCGAGGGCTGAAGCTTGCGCGGACATGGAGCTAGTCCACCGTCAGTTGCTTCAGGAGGTCGATGTCTTCCAAAACTTTGCCCGATCCGAGCACCACGCATGAGAGCGGGTCTTCCGCGATGGTCACCGGCAGGCCCGTGCGTTCACGCAAGAGCACGTCGAGGTTCGAGAGCAGCGCGCCCCCACCCGTCAGCACGATGCCATTGTCGACAATGTCGCTGGCCAGTTCCGGCGGAGTTTTTTCGAGGGCGGTGCGAACCGCGTCGACGACTTCGCTGAGCGGATCCATCAAAGCATCGTTCACTTGTGAACTGGTGATTTCAATAGTCTTCGGAGCGCCAGCCACGAGGTCGCGGCCTTTGATTTCCATTGAACGCTCTTCGTCGAAGGGATAGGCGTTGCCGATTTGAATTTTGATCATTTCCGCCGAACGTTCACCAATCAACAGATTGAATTGGCGACGCACGTAATTGACGATGGCTTCGTCAAATTTATCGCCGGCGACTTTAATCGATTTGCAGTACACGATACCACCGAGAGAAATCACGGCGACGCCTGTCGTTCCGCCACCCATGTCGACGACCATGCTGCCAGTCGGCTCGGTGATCGGGAGGCCCGCGCCAATCGCGGCGGCCATCGGCTCTTCGATCAAATACACTTCGCGCGCGCCGGCGGAATGGGCCGACTCTTTCACCGCGCGTTTTTCCACCTGCGTGATTCCGTAGGGAACGCAGATGATGATGCGCGGACGGATGAAGCTTTTCTTTTGGCCGGTCGATTTGCCGATGAAGTAGCGAAGCATGGATTGCGTGACTTCGAAGTCGGCGATCACACCGTCTTTGATCGGCCGAATGGCGACGATCGATCCCGGCGTGCGGCCCAGCATTTCTTTGGCCTCTTTGCCCACCGCGAGCACGCGATTTTGTCCGCCACGCGCGTTCTTTTGAACGGCAACGACAGAAGGCTCGTCGAGAATTATGCCACGTCCTTTGGCGAAAACCAGGGTGTTCGCGGTACCTAGATCAATGGCAATATCATTCGAAAAATACTCGGAAATTTTGTCTACAAACCCCATAGCTTTCAACTGTAGGGTACGGTTTCGGCCGGGTCAACCCGAGATGGTCGCGGAAAGTTCCCAATCCAATTGATTTTGCAGAGCATTAATTTCGCCTTCCCGGCGCTTCGAATCCCATCCCAAACGCTCACCCATTACGCGCGCGATATTTTGCACGAACGGTTTTCCATGGTCGGCGCGCGCGAGCACCAAATGGGTGCGGCGCAGGTAAAAATCCGCCAAATGCAGGCACATGGTGTGCTCGATGGCGTGCAAGGCTTCCGCGCACCACATCCATTCTTCGGGATCGCGAATCGCGGTCCGCCACGCCAGCGCGTCTTCGAGAATACGCTCGCCCTCGAGCCCATGGCGATCGGCTACCTCGGCGGTGATCGTCTCAGGTAAATTCCAATCACGTGCCCAGCGCACGTGTTCCTGGCGCGCCCGATCGAGCAGATGGGTGGTGACCAGCGGATTGAGCGGCGCGAGCGTGCGCGATTGATTGAATTGCACACGTTCTTCGATCGGGAAACTGGCCAAGACATGGTCGACCGTTTGCTCGGCCATGTTGCGGTAGGTGGTGTACTTTCCGCCGGCGACAAAGGTGATGCCGCGCGGGTCAGTCCAGATCGCGTGCTCGCGGCTAGTCTTGCTCTCAGATTGCGCCCCATCGTCGATTAGTGGGCGCACTCCCGCATAACAACCGACGATGTTTTTGCGTGTGAGGCGCGCGCCGGGAAAATATTTGTCGACCACTTTAAGCAAGTAGTCGACGTCGGCGGGTTCGGTCCGCACTTTTGCGGGGTCACCCGGATAGTCGGTATCGGTCGTTCCGACGATGACCATCTCGTGGCGCGGAATTGCGAATACGATGCGGCTCTCGGCGCCCATGACTACGGCGTCGTTTAAGGGGAAGCGGCTTTTATTGAAGGTCAGGTGTACGCCCTTCGCCGGGCGCAGCGTTTTTTTCCACTCATGCAGCAATTCTTTTCCTAAAATGTCCGTCCAAGGGCCGACGCTGCTGACGTAGTGTTTGGCGCGTAAGGTGAACGGTTCGCCGGTGAGCATGTCGGTGCACTCGATCGCGCTCACTTTGCCGTTTTGCATTTTCGCATCGAAGGCGCGCACGTAGTTGACAGCGTCGGCTCCGAACTCGCGTGCCGAGCGTAGGGTTTCATGCACCAAGCGGTCATCGTCCATGTAGGCGTCATAGTAGGCGAAGGCGCCTTCTAGATCTGCGATCTGCAGCGCGGGAAATTCGCGCGCCACTTCTTCTGGATCGAGGAATTGATTGAGCTCGGGCGCTTCGAACAACGAGAGCGCATCATACAGCCACATGCCCATGCCCATTTTCCACGCCGGCACGCGGCCCGATTTGTAGAGCGGGAGCAGAAAGCGCAAGGGATGCACCAGATGCGGCGCCAACTCAAAAAGCCTTTGGCGTTCGCTGAGAGCTTCGAACACGAGATGAAATTCGAGATTTTCCAAATAACGAATGCCGCCGTGAATGAGTTTACTCGAGCGCGAGCTTGTGCCTGAGGCAAAGTCGGCGCCTTCGACCAGCGCCACTTTCATGCCGCGGCTGGCGGCGTCGCGCGCAGCCCCCGCACCGGTGATGCCGCCGCCGATGATGGCGATGTCATACTCTTGGTTTTTCAGGCGGTTGAGAATGCGTGAGCGATCGGTGGCGGAGAATGTCATCAAAACCTCGTGCTGCGGATTTCAATCCAGCGGTCGTCGAGCAAGTGCGCGCGCGGAAATTCAATCAAGAGCGCGGCGTTGTGCACGGAGTTTTCCAATAGCACGCATTGCAAATGTTTATCGCGCGCCCAGCGTTGGGCGATGTCGAGCAATTGTTTGGCGAGGTCCGGCGTGTTGGCTTCGAGATGCTCGATCCACAATGTTTGAGTCAGCCCACGATAAAACAAAAACGGTTGGCCTAAAATCACGCCACACAATTCCGCGCCATCGAATGCGCCGAAGCTCCAGCCCTGCGGCAGGTAATGGTCGAGGGCTTCGGCTCGCCAGCGCGCGTTCCAACTCTGCATCTCGAGCTCCATGGGCTCGCCCATCGTCAAGGCTAGACGGGCCTTGCCGTAATTGAGCACGGAGTCTTTGTCGGTCGGGAGCAGAATGCGAAAGTCGCTCATGGCCCGGTCATACCACCTTGCGGCGGGATCGCCAAATTGATAGGCTTTCGGACATGCATCAATTTCGCGATCACACGACGCTCCAGCCGTTCCCTTCCGTTAAATTGCAAGCCTTGCTCGACGATTTAGAGCGCAAGCGGCCGAAGGGACGGGCCATCGCGGCCTTTGATGCCGACGGCACGCTGTGGAACGACGACATGGGTGAAGGATTTTTT
>JAYWAE010000341.1:0-3890 GCA_043782715.1 Pseudobdellovibrionaceae bacterium
TTCTTGGTCCGGCGATAGCGGGCGTTGAGTCCGAGATCGAGGCTGGTGAACGTCTGATCGCCCGGCTGGCCCGAGAGATTCGGGCGGTTGGCGCCGAAAGCGCGAGTGAGTGATCCGCCCGTGTAGCCACCCGAGAGCGAGCCGGAGAATTTCGATTTTGAGCCGGAATCGGCGCGCATTTTTCGGTTTGTGACTTCCTGGTCGATGTCACCGTCGACTTTGTTTTTTCTGCCGGCCGCGTCTTCAGTTTTGATTACGGTTTGATTGGCTTCTTCTGCGCGGGCGCCGTGGGCGGAGGTAAACAAGAGCGTGAGCACGAGGGCGTGAGCTTTGAACATTGTGACCTTCCCTTTTGAGCCCTGACTTATGCCCCTTTTTGACCTTAGGCGTCAATGAGTATAGTAATCAATTCTATTGGGAAAGTGTCGCATGCAATGGATTGCTTAAGGAGCATTCGGGCAAAGACTTTGCCTCGCCCGAATGCACTGAACTTAAAAGACGTTGATCGTGCCGGAGAGTGAAACGTTGGTGTAATCGCTACGCATGTTCCCGGGCAGGAACTGAATGTTGGGATAGAGATAGATGTCGCGCGTGACCGAAATTCCTACGCCGACCGACTGGTAAACGTAAGTTTGCAACATCCGGTAGTGGTTCGGGTCACCATATAAGTGGCGCCAGTTGAAGTAGCCAAAGAGCGTGCGAAATGAGTACTGCGAATTGACCTTGTACTCCGCCTGCGGGAAAAACTTAAAATCGTACTCGGAACGCTTGTCGTGTCCGTAGATCGTAGTGCGGGTGTTTTTATCGTTACTCGGGTTCGAATAAAAAATATTGTACGCCGAGCTCACGCTCGCGCCCACCGCAACCCCATTTTGCAGCGGGTACATCATATTGAATGCCGCTCCAATTTGACCCTTGAGATCCTGCGCAAGAGAGGGAATCGAGGTGCCGGCGGCGTAAGCCAGCGTACTCACCGTTTGAAAGTCACCCAGTTTACCTACGCGGCTGTAGCCAAGCGACGGATCATTAAAGTTGATCGCGTTTTGACCCTTGTTCACCCGACCCTGAAATGGGGTCACGAAACCAAAGGCCGTACCCAAGGTCATGGAATCATTTTTCGTCCAGCGATAGCGGGCGTTGAGACCGAGATCGAGGCTGGTGAAAGTTTGATTGGCAGGATCGCTGGAGAGCGCGGGGCGCTTTTGTCCAAAGGCATTGTCGATCGAACCACCCGTGTAGGAAGTCTTCGTCGACAGCGAGAATTTAGACTTCGAGCCGGAGTCGGCACGCAGTTTGGCGTTGGTGATCGTTTGATCGATATCGCCATCGACTTTGTTTTTCGTACCAGCGGCGTCTTCTACTTTCATCGTGGTTTGAGTGTTGTCAGTCGGGGTCTTCATTTCCTCGGCGTATCCGTGACAGGAAAATATTAGGGCGAGCGCCAAAAGCGTAGATTTAAACATAGGTGGAAATCCCTTCCTTAAGATTTTGTTACCTATCTCGACCCTTTAATTGTGTATGCGACAGATTTGCCGCGTCAAGAGGCATTGTAGGGATTTGGTTTCTAAGCGGATACGCCTATCGGGCTGGCTATCGGGAAACGGAGAGGAACGGCACTCCGCTGCTCAACCTTTGCGCCACAAAGGCTTGTGCCTCAGTCGTGGTGAGGCCTGACTGCTCCACCAGCGCGTCGCCGCGATAGTAGGAGTAGGTCGACCCTTTTTCACTTGCCACCATGAAAACCACGAACGGAATGCGCTCATCGGGCGCGCCAATATCGCGTTTAGGTCCGGCTTGGTCGGCGCGCTCGAGGTAGGCGAGAATTGAAGAGCGGCTGCCGTCGGGATGCTCGATTTCATAGGAGATCATGTCGTAGCCGCTTTCTTCTTGATAAGCCGGACTGCGGAAGGTCTCACGCTGGAATTTCGCCACACCTTTTTTCATGATCTCTTGCAATGGTTCTAGGCTGGAGAGATGCGAAAACGGATTTTGCTCGTGCAATTCATCTTGTTCGAGGCTGCGGCTGAGGGCCGATTGCAGAGGCTTGTAAATTGTGGTCCCGCGAGTGGCGAGTTCGGTTTTGCCTTTTGGCAACCAACCCTTGTTATGGGCATTGATCAGTTCATGCGACTCTTGCAAGGCGCCGCGATGATACTCCTGCCAAATCGTTTCGACGTTGGCGATCGCCAGCACGCCCGCCGAGAGGCAGAGCGAGCCGAAGACTTTGCGGCTGCGTGAAAGGAATTTCTGGGTCATGGACCTTCACCTTTCGGTTTGCGTTTGAGCAAGGCTTCGCAGCCGGTTTTGATTTGGCTTGCGACACCGCGGGCGGACTCAAGCACTCGGATGGTGGTACTGTGCGCGCCGTTGATGACCTTGTCTTCGAAGTCGGAGCCGAGCGCGAGCCACAAGAGGCCGGCGGTAGTCAACGTGGTAAGAGCCAACTGCATGTAAGGCACGTGCGAGAACGACATGACTTCGAAAATCGTGCCGAGAAACACTCTCATGCCCACGAATCGCGTGAGCCATTTCGGCGCGAGCAGGCCGCGATTGACCCGGTTGGCGATGTTCTTGTCGTAGATGTCATAGGCGGCGGCGTATCCATAAAGAGCCGCTGCGAGTAGGCTTTCGAAAACGCCGGCGTTGGCGAAAATCCAACTCACCATCGCAGTGTTGGCCACCCAGGCCACATAGAAGCTCCCCGAGGCCGCGAACAGGCGTTTAGTCGTGGGCGATAGCTCTTGGCCGATCAGTCCTGCGGCCCAGGAGAAGACGCCGACGATCGCGTCCCCGCCTTTCTCCATAAGGTGCTCCCATTGATGGGTGAAGGCGGTTTGAAAGCCAGCCCAAGCCATGACAGCGCCGAACACGCCGAGGCCTGCAGACACTGAACTCGATTCAATGAAAGTGAAGCTACCAAAGAAACCTCCGACATAAAGAGTTTCCGCGAGGGCAAACTGTTTTTGTTTGTCCCTGAGGAAGTCGGTCATTTTGTTTATTACACTGGAGAATTTTCCACGGATGGATTTGGAAAGCTCTGGCGAATTCGCCAGCGGCGAGCTTTCGACACTAGAAGCGTTAAAGACATGCAGCTTGGGCAGGTAGCCGGAGGCGAGCGCAGCTTTGAGCGCGGAATCTTGCGGGCCATTGACGGCTAGGACTGTATGTTCGGGATCATGTTTAGCGGCGGCCGTGATAAATTGAGCTTCTTGCTCGACCGGAATCGGCGCAATCGCCAGATAAGCCGCCCGCCCGTCCGGAGTTTGGACGGGAAGAAGAATAACGGGAATACCATCCGTGGTATCTCCGCCACTCGAATCGCTGTTGCTGCCCCACGACGGTGCTGGAAAGGCCATCATGGCACTGACCAGAACCGCGGCGAGTCTCCTCGCGCTTAAACTCAAGGTGAACATCCGTGTCCCCAGTTGATGACATAAGCATCCATGCTCATGCACTATCCGGTGATTCCTATTCCATGATTTATGCCATTGAATCCGACCCGATTTTCGGCCATTTCCCAAGTGATTTCACCGTTGTAAATAGTTTCACGATGAATTTAGGTAAGGGCGGAGACGAATTGCGGCACCGGCAAAAGCGAGTCACGTTGAAAACGTCGCGCGCAACTCCGAGATGAACCAACGTAAGCGCCACCTGCCGGGACAATGGAGAGCCCGCAAGCACGAAGTTTGAGGGCGAACTAGCCAGTCGCCCGACTTCGCCAACGGTTGTGAGCGCCGCAAAGGAGTTGCAGGTTCTCAAGCTCGTTTGATCCGCCTTTAGAGAACTCGATTTTATGATCGACCTGTAGCCCGTGCCGGCACGAACATCTGCGGCCCGTAGTCGGATCTACATATTCGCACTGATCTGCAGCCCTAAACCAAACCTCTCGA
>JAYWAE010000342.1:0-3889 GCA_043782715.1 Pseudobdellovibrionaceae bacterium
GAAAGTCCCAAAGTGCATGCCTTAACGACCTTCGCACCAAAAAAAACGAGGTCTACGGCGGCTTTGGCCTCGGCTTTGGTTACCACGCCGACATTGGCAAATGCCTGCGAAGTAAACGTAAGGGCGAGAATCGTGATCAATAATTTCATTTAAAATCTCCTTAGCGGGTTAGTTGGGTTTCCTGTAGCTGAACGCAAGGGGGATGCCAAGTCTCTTTGTCTTAAATTTCAATTGAGGGTTTACGTCGCCTTAGAACGACATTTTAGGCGAAGAGCGGTGCCGCTGAATGGCTATTGATTTTCGCGACAAACGATTCGGAGACAGAACTGGTTTTGACCCATGTTCGCGGGAGACAGCTACAAAAGGTTCAGAGGCAAAATTCGTCGATTTCATTTGAGCGCTGAATTTCAGCCTCGCCGTTTTTGGCGACCGTTCGTCAACGCAGGCCGAATGGACCGACCGAATTTATTCCTGAACTCAGGCGACCTGCGGATTTTTTTACGATTTGCTATCGTTGACCAGCGCCCAGCGGGCATTGCGCTTCAAGATTCACAGTACGAAAGCGGAAATCGCCGCCGGTTTTCAAAACTTCGATGCTTCGAAAGGTGTCAAATTCTCTATAATCGCGCCTGCGCGATGCACGGGCGGCGCTCAAAATGTAATGTCTGCCGGATTGATTGCCTAGAGCTCAATCTAAATTTTGAATAGTCGCAATTGTGCCTATTGCACAGTATCGGATTTTACTTGAAGCTAAAAAGAGGTTTATTCAAGGAGGCAAAGTGAAAACGACAATTCAATTCATCCTTAGTGCATTGATTATCGCTTCGGCGGGACAAGTTTTTGCGGATTCCAAAAAATCATTTAGTCATGATAGCCACGCAAAAATTGCAGATTGTGGAAATAAGGGCGCGAGCCCTGGAGTTAATTTTAAACTCATTTCTAAAGAAGATTGCAAAAAACAGGGCGGCAGAGTTTGTAAGCATTCAGATGGTTCGAATGTTCCGCTTTTTTGCACCAAGGGCAACGGGGAGGTTTTCGCTGGGATATCTGGAACTCTTTCAACCAAAGAACAAAAAGAAATATTCGATCCCAAACCTCTGTATCCGTCGCCGTCGGAATTAGGCCTTGATAAAGGTGGAGCGGCTCAATAGCTATTCTTAGTTATTCAATCCAGGTACCCAGGTGTAGAAAAGAGTCTCGGGGGCTTCACTCGGCACCACAAACTGATCGACGGACACGCGCAGCTGGAAGTCTTTCGCGAGTTTACCTGGCAGCGTTTCTAAAGCAAATATAAGATCTGGGAACGACAAACTCTTTTGATCAACGTACATCGTGCTTTCTGGATGCGTGTGGAAAAATGAAATACGAGTGATATCTTGGCGGCTATTCATGTTCTTCGATATTTCTTTGAGGGCCGCACTCATGGCTTCATAAGAAACGCTGTCGCTTCGGTCGTCACCCATGTAGCGAACATAAGTCGCATCCACTGTATAAACGACGGCCATGCCAAATTCTCTTACGAATTCGCCGTGTATATCCAAACTTCCCGCAATAAGGTGGTCCACTAAAATACCGACATAGGGATCGAGACTCGCCACAGGTACAGCCATCTGAAAGGGCCCAAAATCTGAGAAACCATTTTTATATTCAGCTGTCGGCGGTGTGTGCGGAAATTGGGGCAGGCTCATGTCCATCGCGGGCAGATTGATCTTACGCATACGCTCAACAAGAGAATCCGTGTTTTTAGGATAGCCATTTAAATCTTTAGGAAAACGCAACGTCTGGAGAAAAGGTTTCCCAGATTGCGATGATAAGAGAACCTTGCATTGCGAGTAGTCTTTGACCGTGACGACTTGGGCGTGTCCCGCGCTCGCAATCAGTACAGCTAAAATCCTCACGATCATGGTTTTGTTCATAAATCCTCTATCTTCTAAAAACTCAACTGACTCGCTTTAGAAATGACCTGATTGTTCGCGCGAATCAGCTTGTCGGTAACTGAAGCCGAGATCGCTGAAATATCATTGCAAGTAACCGGGGCCGTTTTCGCGTTGGCCAAGACATATTGATACATGGTCAAAATGTGGCGGTCTTCGAAAACTATCGTAGCGTTAGCTTTTTTAGCCTGATTAAGTATGTCGTTAAGTAGTACCGGACTTTCTACTTTGTCCTGGTAAAAGGAAAATGACTCTGGGGCCACGCCCAAGCAGCGTAAGGCCAAATCAATGCGCTTTTCTGTGTCCTCAAAGCCATTGGTATTGTTATTGAGTATGTCCTTGCGGCTGTCCTCGCCAAACTGGGAAGCCAATGCGTTTACCGCACTGTCGCCAAGGGATTCCAATTTCAAGAACGCGCCAATTTTCGAATAGCAGTAGTAGTCGGCTTCAATTGCAGAGCTCGCGCGGGCCCGAAGAGGTGCCATAAACTCGTCGGAAAGGTAGTTCTCTGGCCAGGTAGGCACACCACTGTCATAATATTTGTTGACGAGGTTGCTACCCGAAAGAACAGGATGCCCACCCACATCGATAACAAAATTAACCCCATTGATCCATGCGCTATCCGACCCGCACTTAGCGCCAATGGATTGCATAATACTGATTGAATTAGTCTCAGCACCCGCAACGGAAATGTTTGTCAGCATCACTAAAAACACGGCCAATTTCTTCAAGTTCATACGTCCACCTTTTTAAGCTTTAATACTAAGTTCCGTTCCACGACCTTGGCAGCCACCATTAGCCCCAGTAGCCTTAAATTGATTAGGCGTAAACTCAGTAGCGTTCCATTACTTTGGGATTAGAGGCCGAGACCCTTAACTGCGGAGATGATTTGTGCGTTGGTGGATTTTAATCGGTTGATTAGGTCGGAATTCACCTTTTCGAGATTGGAGCAGTCGCTGGCGACGGTGTCCTTGCCAAAATAGATTGCGGCAATAGCGACAGAGCCCTCAATGTTTTCGCCCAACACGGGAGTACCTCCACCATTTGCTTGAATTTGCTGATCCAAGGCATTCGCCAGGCTGAAGTTGAAACCGCCGTACGAATCGGGTTGAACTTTCATGCAGGTCAAATAATTTGAAACTTTTTCGCTGGGGTTATTGGCCGAATGACCCTCAGCATAGTCTAGCTTTACAGATTCACCAAATACGCTGCCGATGGCATCCGAAACTACTTCCGAAATTTGACCGACTCGAAAATCGTACCAACTGGCTGTGTAACAGGAGTTTGCATCCACCATTTTTTTCAGTGTCTGAGTAAGAATGGGCGCTATAAAATTCGAGGCCAATAAGTAATCTGCTGAGAGCCCATTGTCTGCCTTATATTCGAGACTATAAATCGTTTCACCCGACAAAATGGGATGCATCATCATAAGTTCGATCATGCTATTGCCATTGCTGAGTGCGTCCTTTTGGCCCCAGCAACTTAAGCCCACTTGTTGATCCAAAGTACGAACCGAGACTCCTTCAGCGACTGCCAAGGATGCGCCAAAGGCGATTGCCAATCCAAACCAAATTTGAACAAGTTTGTTAGCGTTCATATATTTTCCCTCTAGTTAAAATTAAGTACCGGTCCATTGTCTTGGACTCCACCATTGGCGCCAGTCGATAGAACGGATTGATTCGAGGGTTTTAAATGCAAGGATAATACCAATGGTCTTCTTCGGGTTCATTTGATTTGAACCGAATTTGAGCCATGTAAGGTAACTTTTTATTGATTGGTGTGACAATGGCCGACCTTTTAAAAACAGATTATTGCGGAAAGGTTCCCGCCAATGAAGAACACGGGTCGCGAACGGTAATCTGCACCTACTTCTGCATTGGAAGCCATTTGACGAATCCGATACTGGCCAGTGGAAAGCACAATCCGAGTGTCAAAAAACCGTGTTCACGAACTGC
>JAYWAE010000343.1:0-3884 GCA_043782715.1 Pseudobdellovibrionaceae bacterium
TTGATTCGCGCAAGATAACACAACTTGGCCAAATTGCGAATGCCTTAACCCACGTGGAAAATCACCACCGTGCCGTGTGGATAAGCCCCGCAACCGACCCAAGGCCCAACCCTATCCCTTTTAACCGTGGCCTGGCGCTTGCTCAAATCAAGGGCGGAACTGTTAACCAAAAGGAGCCCACTATGAAAAAAATCGTTTTTGCCGGCATAGTCGCACTATTGCTCGCAGCCTGCGCCAAGAGCACGGACCCAGTTAACAACGTCGCTCAAGCAGCCAACGACAAGGACATCCAAAGCAAAAATTTTGTTTCAGACTGTAAGGCCAAGGCGTTCGACGGTGGCTTAACAGGAATTATTTCCATCGGCTCGCCCATACAGAGCGCGCTAGTTGGCTATCGCATCGACGGCGCGCGTATCTCGCGCACCAGCCGTCTCTTCACCACCAACGATTGCAGCGGTGATACGGCCATCAGTTTTGAAGAAACCGGCACAGTGAGTATCCAGCCCGACAAAAGAACGTCGGACCTCGGAAAATTCATCGACGTTGACTACACAAAACTGGAAGTGGCGACGCCGATCGCGGCTGGAGTCACGGCCGCCAACGCGCTCCACCTCTGTGGTGCCACCAATTGGGATGTGTCGGCGAGCCGCGACGTCACGGACCGGGCAAAAGATCCTCTCTGTTACGGGGTCGTAGTGCCTCGCCACTTGGCAACGATTTATCGCTTCGATGCCGGCAACCTTTACTGGGGCGCCACGGACAACACCGGAGCCAATGCCTCGGACAACAATCACCGCCCGAGCACTATAAACTTCAACGACAAATACAAAGCTCAGTAAGCTAAAGATCTTTGATGGCCAACGCCGCGCGAGCGGCGTTGAGCACCGAGGCGATGCGCAGCGAAGACTGCGTACCCTCGTTGCTCAGGCCGGCTTTGCGCAACTCATGCAGATGGGCGGTCATGCACTGCCCGCAGCCTGAGAGTGCCGATACTGCGAAACACATCAATTCAAAATCGAGTTTGGCGATACCAGGCTTGCCAATCACATTCATGCGCAAGCGCGCGGGAAGCTTCTTCAACTCCGGGTCCTCCATCAAGTGCTGGGCCCGGTAGTAAACATTGTTCATCGCCATGATGGTGGCGGCTGCGCGTGCGGCCTCCACAGTTTGGTCGTCCAATTTAGTTTGTGCCGAAGCCAGCACCATCGCAGCAAGCGGCTTGGAGGCCAACGCATAAGCGCTCGCCAAAGCCACTCCCCATATCTGTGAGTCACTTAGACCGGGGGCGCCCTCGGCTGTTAATACCGTCTCCAAATTCAACCGGATATCCCGGCCGAAATCTGGAATCCGCTCTATGAGTTCCTGAATGGTCATGGCTCACCTCTCAAGTATGAATGGTCTCTTGACCTTTTTCCCAGTTGCAGGGGCAAAGCTCGTCGGTTTGCAAACCGTCGAGAATGCGCAAGACTTCCTTCGGATTGCGCCCGACGCTCAGATCGGTCACGTAAACGAACCTTATAATGCCCGTAGGGTCGACGATAAATGTGGCACGCTGGGCGACGCCTTCGGCCTCATCTAAGATGCCGAGCGACTGCGAAAGCTCACGTTTGATATCCGAAAGCATGGGGAATTGAAGGTTCTTCAAGTCTTCGTGATGCTGGCGCCAGGCCAGGTGCACGAACTCGTTGTCGGTGCTCAAAGCCAAAACTTGCGCGTCGCGGTCCTTGAACTGCTTGTTGATTTCATTGAAGCCTTTGATTTCAGTCGGACATACGAAGGTAAAATCCTTGGGATATGCGAAGACGACGAGCCACTTGCCTTTGTACGTCTCATTGTTGATTTCGGTAAACGCATTTTTGGGGTCGGTGGACACCACCGCTTTTAAATTGAATTTGGGGAACTGTCTGCCTACGCCGTACATTTAGAACCTCCTCAGGTATTGAGTCTAAGATCGGCCCAAGTGCAATATAAGTAAAATCGATTGTTTAAATCGATCGATTGATGTTATCTATTGACCATGCCGTCCATTAGCCAGCTCGAATACATTGTCGCCGTCGAAAAGCACCGCCACTTTGGCAGGGCCGCCGAACAATGCCACGTCTCGCAGCCGACACTCAGTATGCAGATCCAAAAGGCCGAAGACGAGGTGGGCTTCCCCATGTTTGACCGACTCAAGAAACCGGTGGTGCCAACCGACAAAGGCCAGCGCTTTATCCACCAGGCCAAGATTCTGCTATTCGAACATCATAAGCTGATGGATCTTTCGCGCTTCGAAAGCCAGGAGCTGAGCGGCGAGTTCAAACTCGGCGTAATTCCGACCCTCGCGCCGTATCTACTGCCTTTGTTTATCGCGGCCTTCTCCAAACAGTTCCCCAAAGTGTATTTGCGCATAGACGAGATGAAGACTACCGACATCGTCCGCCATTTACGGGACGATGGAATTGACGCTGGACTTTTGGCGACGCCCCTACACGAATCCGGATTGCACGAGGTCCCGGTTGCCTATGAGCCGTTCTATTTGTACGTCGGCAAAAATCACCCGCTGCACGCGCGCAAACGCATCCGCGAAGACGACCTGAGCGGCGATGAGATGTGGCTATTGCAAGACGGCCACTGTTTTCGCAACCAAATCGTGCGTTTTTGCTCACTCAAAAGACAAGATGGAGTATTTCCCAATGTGCAGTTTGAAGGCGGAAATATCGACACGCTTCGCAATTTGATCCGCAAGTCGCACGGTTACACTTTGGTACCGGCGCTGTTCGTCGAGACATTGTCTGAGGCCGAGAAGCGCGACTATGTGCGCGAGTTCGAGCGTCCACAGCCGGTGCGCGAGATCAGTTTGATTCACCGGCGCGACCTGTGGAAATCGGATATTTTAAAGGCCCTGAAGGAATGCATAACCGCGAACCTGCCGGAGACCATGACTGTGCGACACGATCCCAAAAAGCAAGCGCTGCTCGAGGTCGGTCGTGAGCGATAAAGACTCGATCCGCAATTGGCCGGCCAGGACCTACGATTTCGCGCTCCCGCTCCGCTATCATTTAAGCGCGCCGAAGGGCGATGGCGTGGTGATTTGCTTGCATGGCTATCAAGATCACGCACTCAGCATGCTCCGCCGCATTGGCTGGTGGCACAACGATCCACCGTTCCAGGTTCTCGGTGTCAACGGCCCATTCCCAGTTCCGCTGTGGACAAAGCTGGGGTTTATCGAAGCTTACTCATGGTACTTTCGCGACAGCGCCGCCCATCTGATGCTGGTGCATCCCATGCAGACGGCGACGGTCCTGCAGCGTTTTGTCAGCGAAGCCGGACTGCTCGAAACACCCAAAGTCATTTTTGGTTTTTCACAAGGTGGCTACCTAGCGCCGTTCCTCGCAGCTAAACTCGAAAACGTACGTGGAATAATAGGAGTGGGATGCGGCTACTTCGCCGATGCCTACGCCGTATGCCCGCCGCTAGAGGTGCACGCCATCCACGGCAACGCCGATGAACGCATCGCCATCGCCGGCGCCCGCCAAGGCTATGAGAAAATTAAGGTTTACGGGCACGGCGGCGGTTTTCACGAGGTCGCGGGCCTCACTCACCGGGTCGAAGAGACGCTGGAACCGCTGGTACGCATTTTGGTTCAGCAGATGCTCAAGAAGAAAGGCCCACTTTGAAGATCTTGATCATCGGCGGCAATCGCTTCGTGGGTCTCAGGCTGGTGCACATGCTGGACAAACTCAAAGGCTGCGAGGTGCACGTGCTCAACCGCACCGGGCAAGTGGCGCATAGCCGGAGCGCCGTCGTGCACAAGGGCGACCGGGGCAATCTGGCGCAGACGCATCTCGACCGCGACTGGGATTTGATCTACGACTTCGCCTGCTTCAACCGGCGCGACGCCG
>JAYWAE010000344.1:0-3876 GCA_043782715.1 Pseudobdellovibrionaceae bacterium
GTAACCGCCCAAAACCGGGCCCAAGGCCGGCCCAATCATCACGCTCATGCCAAAGATGGCGCCCGCCATTCCGGCTTTTTCTTTGGGAAACTGTTCGTAGATCAAAGTTTGCGACGTCGGCAGTAATGCGCCGCCGGCCAAGCCCTGCAGAATCCGGAAAATAATCAAACACTCCAAGTTTGGTGCAAGACCGCAAGCGACTGAAGTAGCAGTGAACGCGAGAATACAGCCGAGATAATATTTGCGCCGGCCGATACGGTCGCCGAGCCACGCGGAAACTGGCAATACGACGGCATTGGCGATCGCATATCCGGTGATGACCATGGAGATGTCTTCGAGCGTCGCCCCGAGGTTTCCCATCATCGTCGGCAACGCCACGTTGACGATGGACGTGTCGATGATTTCCAGCAGCGAAGCCAGAACCGCGACAAAGACAATCAAGGCTGATTGCCGGGACAACATAGGGAGCGTCTCCTAGTGAATGCTCACGCGCGCATACGCGCTCAAGCCCACGCGTAATTTTTCGATTTCGTCTGGGCTCAGGTTTTCGAGAAGGATCTTGACCGGCACACGCTGCACGACCTTGGTGAAGTTGCCGGTGGCATTGTCGGGCGGCAGCAGTGAAAACGTGGCACCGGTGGCCGAGCTGATCGATTCGACGTGGCCTTTAAAAGAGCCGCTGAGAGCGTCGATCTCGACCTTCACATCGGCGCCCATGCGGATGCGGCTGATCTCGGTCTCTTTGAAATTCGCCGTCACCCAACGCTCCTGCGAGTCGACGAATCCAATCAATGGGATTCCGGGAGCCGCCAGTTGACCGACTTCGACGGACTTTTTGGCGATGAAACCATCCGTGGGCGCGCGCACTTTGGTGTACTCCAAATTGAGCTGGGCTTGCGCGACTTGAGCTGAAATCGCATCGTACTGGGCTTTGAGAGTCGAGTAGGCGGCCGAAGCCGTGTCGTATTGTGATTGCGCCACCACACCTTTGGAGTACAGCTCTTTGAGACGGTGAAAGGATTTTTCAGAGTCATTTTTCTTGGCTTCGACCGAAACCAAATCGCCGGAAACCTGGCGCAGAGTATTCTCGTAATCGCGGCTGTCGATTTCCGCGAGGAGATCACCCTTTTTCACCGCTTGGCCTTCGACTACGCTCACTTTGTTGACGTAGCCGCCTACCTTGGCGGCAATCATCACGAAGTGGCCATTGACCTGCGCATTTTCCGTGGTCACGTACATGAAGTGTTGGAAGAGAAAGTAAATCGCGGCGAACGCCGCAAGCGTTCCGGCCGCCAGTAAAAATTTGCGTTTTTTAGTTGAACTCATACAGTGATTGCCCCGTGGCCAGCTCGAGATTGATCAAAGCTTCGATCACTCCCAGCTGGGCATGAATGGCGCCCGCTTGGGCGCGGTTGAGATCGGTTTCCGCATCGAGCAAATCGGAGTTGGTGCGCGAGCCGACCCGGCGGCCCTCTTTGGCCAGGCGCACGCTTTCTTTGGCTTTGCCAATGTCACTCTGCCGGGATTTGTAGACCGAATAAAAATAATGGTATTTGCGCTTCCATAACGCCACGTCTTGCGCGGCTTTCAGCTCCGCCATGCGCAGGGCTTTTTCGTTCTGCACCTTCTTTTCTATGGCCTCGCGGTTGCGCGCTTCCGCAGCGCCACCTTCAAATAGACTCCAGGTCAGGCGCACGCCGATTTGATAGGCGTTGCGGAAATTCTTCCAGTCGTCGAATTCGTCGTTGCGGTTGTTGTAGTACTGATAGTTGCCGAAGAGATTCACCCGTGGAGCCCAATGGGCGGTGGCCGCCAACTTTTGCTGACGTAACGCCTCGACACGCTCCTGCATGGCCGCAAGATCTGGCCGGCGTGCGGCTGGGCCGAGCCGGTCGATCAATTCGGGGGGCAGTTCGGGCAGAACTCCTTTGGTCTCGGGTACATTGTCGAGTCCCAACGATTCAGCCAGGCGCCCCGAGGCGGTCTCGATGTCGTCACTCGCATTGAGCAGTTCGGACCTCGCTTCGGACACCTGCACCTCGACCCGCAAGACATCGTAGTTGGTCGACATCCCGCTGCGTTTGAGCAGCGCGACGTCGTGCAAATGATCTTCCAGCGTTTTGAGATTGGCTTCGGTCACTCCGCGCAGCGAACGGGCGGCGAGGGCGCGATAAAACAAAAGGGTCACATTGCACTCGGTCTCGAACTTCGCCCAATCCAGTTCACGAGAACTCGCGCGCTCAAATGCCGAGCCCGAACGCCAGCGGTTGGTTCCGGCGAAACCGTCAAAAAGATCATACTCGGCAGTCAGTCCATATATAGTAGTGGGCGTGATGCCGGGAAAGCTCACGGCATTGCCATTGAGGTTGATATCGGTGAACACATATTTGTAATCGCTCAAATATTGAGCGTTGGCAGTCAGCGTCGGCAAAAACACCGAACGGTTTTCGACCGTGCGCCAATACGATTCGTTGCGCGCCGACTCCGCGATTTGCACGCGTGGCGAGCGTTCCTCGGCCGTACGCAGAGCGTCCTTCAGCGTGACGGAACTGACGGTGGTGTTTTCAGCGGCGGCCCAGACGGAACCCATGGCGAGACAGGCCAGAAGCAAGCGTATCATTCTCAACCTCTACCGGCAGATTATCGAAAATTAGTTGATACAACAAACTATTTTACCTAAAATGATTCGGTATGAAACGAAAACAAATAGCCGGCCCCTCCGTTCGTCAAGCCCTCGAGTCGGGCCGCTGTTTGCCTTTGCATCCCTACCTTAAGGATTATTTAGGTTACTGTTTCATCAAAGGTGCCCTGCGAATCCGCATCGCCGTCGATCGCGAACTTTCACGGTTCGGCGTAGTCGCGCCCCAGTTCGGCATGCTGATCATTTTACGGGAAGCCGGTCCGATGACTCAGGTCGATCTCGGATCTCAGATGGCAATCGACAAGGCCACCATGGTGCGTATGATCGACAACCTCGAAGAGAAAAAGTTCCTCACGCGCGCGACAAGTTCTACGGACCGGCGTGCCAAATATCTTGAAATCACCCCTGCCGGGCGCCACGCCGTACGCAAGATGGATGCAGCTCGTAAACGAGCTGAGGACGAGGCCTTAGTGGTACTCAACCAGGATGAACGCGCCCAACTTAAGCGGATCTTAGCGAAATTACTCATGAGTTCAGATTCTTTGAAGTAGGCGCCTTGGCCACTCGACTGTTTCACACGGTGAAATAGCAATTCTAACTTTGTACCCAAAATGGCACGCCGTCCCTGACGGTTTTGGTACGCCCACGGGGCAAATTTTGCTAATCCTGCATGAAATATCGAAAAACCCATAGGGGGGTCATAGTGTTTATCTTGCAAGCCTTTCGCGACGGCGGTCCGTTCATGTTCGTGATTCTGACCTTCGGCGTATTCACTGCGGCCTTCATTGTCGAGCGCTATCTTTTCCTCTACTCAAAGTCCAAAGCCATTCCCGACGGATTCGTCAAAGGTGTGCGCGACAATTTGCTGCGCGGCGATTTCGCCGCCGCCGAACGCTGGGCCATGCAGACTCCGACTCCGCTTACCCGCGTGATCATACGTGGATGCCAAATCATGCAAAAAGGCGGCAGTGAAGAAGAGGTTCAGGCCCGCATGGATGAAGAGCTCAGCAAAGCCATCCACTCCATCGACCGGCGCACTGGATTTTTGTCGATGTTCGGCAATGTCGCCACACTTGTCGGTCTGCTCGGTACGATCACCGGTATGATCCATTCCTTCGCCGCCGTCGCGCAAGCCAACCCGATGGATCGCGCGACGCTGCTCAGCCGCGGCATCGCCGAAGCCATGAACTGCACGGCCTTTGGTTTGATCGTCGCCGTGCCCGCGCTCGTCACGT
>JAYWAE010000345.1:0-10179 GCA_043782715.1 Pseudobdellovibrionaceae bacterium
AATTTCCAGGCACCTTCAAAACCGGAACGAGAATTTTACTTCGTAGCGGCGGTCTTCTTTGCTGGCTCCGCTGGAGCCGATGTCTTCGCCGTAGCTGGCGGCTTGGAATTGGTAGTTCATCATGGCTAGTTCTAGGCCTGCGGTCCAATATCTTTGGTTCATGCCGGCGCGGATGAATACGGCGTCGGCGATGTTGAATTCGACACCGGCGTGCGCGCGGCGCATGTGATCGGTTTCTTTTGAGGCGGTCAGTACGTCTTGGTATTCGACGGTCCATGTTGAACGCACGCGATTGCCGAGGATCGGGCTGAATGAGATCGCGACATCCACGGAATCTTTAGTTGAGTCGGGCTTGTTCGCAGTTTTCATGAACATGCCATCACGCAGATTGTACGAGGTGCGGCCGATGTCGCGGTAAACGGCTGCGAGGGTCGGCAGCGCTGCGATGGGAGCGGTTAAGATCAGGCCGGCGTCGGTGGCGACGCCCACTCCGGAGCTGGCAATGGACTTGAGTGTGATATTGGTGAGCAGTGGATCGATGGTGTGGTCGTGCACTTCCGTACGGTTGACGATGCGGGCGTTGGTGCCGATCTTGATGATTCCGTTCCAGAAGCGAAAATTGAATCCGGCGACCGCGGCGTAGTCGTTGGTGTAATCGTAGTTGAAAGTATTGGTCGCGGTGTCGACTTCCGCGTCGGTGGTGTACTTGCCGAACACGCCGAAACCAAAGTTGGGCACGACGATCGAGGGAAAAACTTGCGCGCGTGTATGCAAATGGTTGTCGGGATGGGCGTTGCACTTGTTCAGCGTACGCTGCGGATTGGTGCCGGCCAGAAGGTCGTAGCCGATCATGTTCTGCGTTTGCGCGCCAAGCTCGACTTCCGGATCGATCAAGGTGACGAAATAATCGCGCAATTTGCCCAGCGCTGCCGGGTTAGAGATCAACGCCGTTTCGTCGTTCACCGTCGCGACGGAAGCTCCGCCCATACCCATGGCGCGAATGCCGTTGTAAAATTCGTAGCGCTCGGCGGCGAGGGCGCGAGTGGATCCCGAGAACAGTAAGGCCAGCAGAAAAATCTTCGCTTTCATGCAAATCCAATCGACACTTCACCGGCTCATCTTGAGACACCCCGTCCAAATCCCGACTGATGTCCTGGACTGGGCCGCAACGCCGACCAATGCGTTGAACGTCCAGCGGGAAAGCGCGATAATAACGTGTGGGGTGGAGTATGAATAAGTTCTTCGTAGTCGCATTGCTGGCGGCGATTTTTTCTCTGAGCGCGTGCGAAAAAAACGAATCGGATGACATCAACAAGGCGCAAAATTGCCTCGATAAAGTTCACGAAGCCAACCCCGATGAGGCTTTGGCCTGCCTGGAATTCGTCAAAGGCTATGACTCTCAGCAAGCCAATATTTTAAAATGCTCGATCTACATCACTTCCGGTGGCTTGATGGAAACCAAGATCACCAAGGGTTACAACATTCTCAAAGATTCCACGCAGACGAATAAAGCGGCGTCGTTTATGGCTGTATTGGCTCTCGACTATCCAGATCTTGATACGGGTTACACCAAGGCTGTGCAGGCCAGCGAATTTTGCACGGCATCCGGAGTGCCCGGGTTAAGATATCTCTCGGATATCGTGGTCGCAGGCAGTTTCATGGCCAAAACCCTTTCGCATTTCGCCGTGGGCGCCGTCACGCTCACGCCGACTAGCAGCCCGACCGTCGTCAACAACGCTTTGAATTCCCTGATTTCAAAATGTGCCCCGTCCGGGGGCGCGCCCGATGCGGCGTGTGCCACTGACCTTCCGCAGTTGGCGGCGACGGTTACCAGTCTAGCCGGCTCCTATTGCTCGACTTCCGGCGCGGATCCCAATGTGTGCAATCAGATCGATGCGGCCTTAGCTACGTCTGGTGGCAACTCGGCTGCAGCCGGTCAGGCCATGTTGTGCTGCATGGGACATTTGAACTACGATCCCACGCTCAATCAGTGCGGTGCTGCCGCTACGACTGGACCTTGCAAACCTTAAGACGATGCCTGCATCTTCCTAGCCTTGCGGACCGTGGCAACACGAATGCGAATCCACTAAACTCATAATATAGACGTTACCCGCGAAGGATTCGCGGGGAAGGGCATTATGACGATGCATCGGTCACGTACGCTAATCCTCACCGCCATTTTCCTTCTCACCAGTGGCGGATGCTCCGTCAACATACTCGAAAATTTCGCCAACAAAGAAACCAACGGCGCCTACTACCAGAACGCAGAGGCGATGATCAACAGCGCCGACTACAATGGCGCAATCACCGAGCTCGCCAAAATCAAAGGTGCTTACGCTAGTAGCAATCCGGTGATCTCGCTGAAAGCATCGGCTTTTCTCGGGCGCTGTTCGGGAAAGCCGTTCCTAACCTTGGTGACCGACCTCGGTAACATTGGCGCGACACGCTTGTTCCCTTGGCTGCTAAGTGAATTCATCGGCGCCTCTTCCTCAAAAATCGACGACTGTATCACGGCACAGAATCTGATTCTTTCTTTGGGCGTGGTTGGTGTACGGTCGAACAACGACAATTTAATTTTGGTTCTGATTGAGCTGGCGAAGTTAGGAAAAATTTTAACTTACTATGCGGATCTCGCGCAGACCGGAACGCGAACCGCCGCCTATGACTCGTGCGCGGTCAATGGCTCCTCGCGCCCGGCCGCGGCCGCCGGCAGTGCGATCAGTGATGCGGACATTGGGGAATTCGGCGCGGGCATAGCCATGATCGTTGAAAATCTCACCGCCCTATCGGGAAAAGTCACCTTCGGTTCAGGCACGCTGACAAACGTAACCGGAGTTTGTACGGCCCTCAACGGCTTTGCACCGGCCTACAACTTTTGCGCGGCAACCGATCCGGTTACTTACGCAACCAACACCAATTTTCGCAAAGGCGTGCGATCCTTAATTATTGAAGGAAGTGCGCTTGGCCTTCAAGGCGGCGCATGCCCGGCGGTGGCACCGAATGACATCAGCATCGGTGGTTGCAATTGTCCCTAGCCAGATGGATCTGCTCATTTTTGGCATTGCATGCGATCGCAAACGCCGATCCGATTTCGACCAGCGATTCGACCGTAAGAGCACTTGGCATGGGCGACGCTTACACCGCCTTGGCCAATGACGAATCCTCGCTGTTTTACAATCCAGCCGGACTGGCGCGTGTCCACGGCATAAACTGGAAAATTTTCGGGCTTGGCGGGGGCGCCAGCGGAGTGTCGGCGTTCACCAAGGCGAAAGGATTGAGCGGCGGATCCGCGTCGTCGTTTTCCAACTCCATCGGGCAACTTTATGGTGAACACGTGTCGACCGCGCTTGGCGGCGAAAGCATTTTCACCATGCCGATGTTCGGCTTCGGAGTTTACAATCACGCCAGCGCGCTTATCCGCGTCGACAACCCGATCTATCCAAACCTGCACGTGCGCGCGATCAACGATACCGGTTACGTTTTCGGAGTCGGCGTTCCGGCCGGGCCTGTTCACTTTGGGTTGGATCTCAAGTACATCAAGCGCAGCGGTGGCGATATTCCTTTGGGGCCGGCCGACCTGGCCGATTTAAACCCAAAGACGGTGACCGACAACATCACCGCATGGGGCCAGGGCTACGGCGCCGACTTGGGAATGTCCGTGGTGCTGCCGGCCCCCTTCTTCACCGCAGCGATGTCGGCGGTGTGGAAAAACATGGGGAAAATCGAGTTCCGTTCGCTCAACAGCAGCCCTATTCCGGATGAGGACAACAACGTCACTCTCGGACTCGGTTTGGACTTTGAATTGCCGCTTGTGTCCATACGGCCGGCTTTTGATTTTACCAATGTCAACCGCACGGACTTGCAGCTCACACGCAAAGTGAATTTCGGAATTGAAATCGGTTTGCCCATCATAGATATTCGAGGTGGCTTTCGCGAAGGCTATTACACGGCCGGAGTGGGCGTCGACTTGGGACTTTTCCGCGTCGATGCCGCAACCTATGGCGTTGAGCTTGGAGACTATCCTGGACAGCTTGAAGACCGCCGTTACGTCGCACAATTCACCATGCAACTGGGGTTGGGGAATTTCTCCGCCGACGGCAGCAGCGACGCAAAAGCCGGCAAGGCCGGCGGCAAAGCGGGCTCCAGTTCCAGCAGCGATTCACTGTGGGGCGGCCACCGGCTTAAACAGCGCCGTTAGTGTTCCAAATGCTTGAGCTGATCCGGGTCGCAACGCCCGCTGAGAAGGCCGCACTGTTTTCGACTTTTGACTCGCGCACGCAGTCATGGATAGTTTCGGATCTGCAATCCAAATGGCATTTACAGAAAACCTTGCTCGCCCGCGACGGCGTTCTCGAAGACGCCACAGTCATGCGCGCGACCGAGTTGTGGAAGCATTTTGCGTTTCAGCTGCGCCCGGATTTGCGGCTATTGTCTTCGGAGTTGGCGCAAACTCTCTTTTGGGATTGGATTGAGCCGAAGAAGTTGCCGTGGGCGCGTTCGCCGCGCGCGGTGCAGGTGGTGTTGCGCCAGATGCAGCAATGGATGACGATGTTCGCGGATCCGCAGGCTCCCGAGATCATGGCGGAGTGGTTCGCGGGCGAGCAAGACGCCTACACTCGCTGGGGCCATTGGTTTGAACTCTGTTTGGAACTCTGGGCACGTTGCCGCGAACGCAATTTGGCAATGGTGTCGTGGTTGCCGGCGCTGCTTTTGAGCGAGGATTTGTCGCGCATTCAATGGGATCGCGCGCTGGTCTTCGATCTCGGGCCACAAATCACTCAAGTTGAAGGTCTATTGTTGCGTGAGATCGGCAAACAAGGCGCGGTAAGCGCAGTCGTGCCCAGTGTGCCCTGGTCGGGATTGATGCGGCACTCTCTGAGCCCCTATGACGAACTCGCAGGACAAACTGAAAGCGGAGTTCCCGACTGGTCGCCCGAGGCCAATGCGAATTTGCATTTTGGACGCTTCTCAACCCAGCTAGCAGAAGTCAAAGACGCCGTGGCCCGCGTGCGCAAGTGGCTGGATGCGGGAATCGAAGCTCAGCGCATCGCTGTGATCGCGCCCGACATCGAGGAGTACTGGCCTGCGCTGCGCATGTACTTCGCCGAAGAAGGAGTGGCGGTTTGCAAAGGGCTCACCGCACGCCTCGGAAGTTTCACCGAGATGGCACGCTGGCTCGCGGACTTGCGCACGGCCTTACATAAGGTTTCGGCCGACGATCTCGAATTGCATTTCTTTACCCAGCAAGACGAACCGCGATTGTCGTTTGACGAATTTAAAATTCTTTTCACCCACGTATACGACGCCGTCGACCTTGGGCGAGCGCAGGCTTTGTTTGAAGGGCGAGTGCAACCCGCCGCGCGCGAGAAACAGAGTTTGCAAGAATTTTTGCCGTGGGCTCTGCGCTTTTGGAATGCAAATAGCGAACCCGCGCGTTTGTTGAGCTTGTTGCAAGTCACCGGACAAGAGGTGCCACGTGAGACCTCGCTTCTGCCGGCGCAGTGGTTGAGCTACATCGAAGGGTTGCTCGCGCGCCGTGAAATGAGCCTGCGACCCGCCAATGAGTCAGGTGTGTGGTGCATTTCGCTGACTTCAGCCAATTGGCTGGAGGTTGATCACGCTGTGATTTTGAACATGAGCGAGGGCGCGCTTCGCCAAGTTTCGACTTCTCAAATCAGTGCCAGCGAGGCGCAGAAGATTTTCACCGACACTGGATTCGCCCTGGCGAGTCCGGATCGTCAAGAGTTGGAATTTGAATTTCTATGGCTGCTCGAGCGGCCATGGCGCGAATTGCACCTTTCATTCGCAGCAACGGACTTTTCGGGCTCCGTATTGACGCCGTCACGATTGTGGATGTGGACGGCGATCGTGGGCGGACGCTATGAAAAAAATCCGCGTGCTCCTGATGATACGCGCTGGGATGAGATTCAGCGCCAAACTCCGGCGACAGTGGCGGCATTGCGCGCCTGGCCCACAGAGCGCGCTGCGGGTGTGGATTTTGGATTGCGCCGTGACACCGATCCTTTGTTGACCAGCTGGAAGCCGGTGCCTGAAGTGTGCGTCTCTGCCTCGTCGTTGAAGAGCTATCTCGAATGTTCCTTTAAGTTTGCGGCCGAACGGTTGCTCAAGCTCAACGATGATCCAGCGCTGGACCTGGATTTGGATCGCCGCACGCGAGGAAATCTCTTGCATGCCGTGGTCGAAGCTCTGCTGACCGAACCGCCGCGTTGGGACTGGAGCGAAGCGGAGCTGCTCACGCTCGTCGAGCAAGCGCGGACGGCGCAGGAGATTCGCGTCGGCGATGAGCGCCTGTGGCCGGCAGTGCGGGCTCAGCATGTGCATTTTGCAGGTATGTTCTTGCGCTTCGAACGCGACTGGCGCGAACGTTTTCCGCAGACGCGCACCATCGGGCGCGAAACTCAATTTGTTTGCTACTGGGATTTTGAAAAAGGCGAGCCGACCAGTGCCGTGACTCCGATTATGCTCTCAGGCCGGCTCGACCGTATAGACTGCGATTCGCAAGGGCGCTACGCGCTGATCGACTACAAAGCCAGTTCGCAAGGATTGACCAATTGGGACCGCTGGATCGTCAAGCGCGAGTTGCAAATGGCACTCTACGCGATGCTGCTCGAGTCCGGGCTTTGCGGCGTCGAGGCGGCACCGGTCATGGCCGCGAATTACTACGTGGTGCGTGAGAGCGACCGGCGCAAGGGGTTTCATCTCAAAGACGAAGCCGCCGAACTCTACTCAGTCGAAGAAAAATACCGCAAGTGGATGGATGGCGAAGGCAAGACGCGAATGTTCGATGAGTTGCGTGCGGAGATTCAGCGCGCAATTGCGGGAATTCTCGCAGGCGTATTTCGCGCGCAGCCTGAAAACGTAAAAACCTGCGAACGTTGCTCATGGAGGTCCCTATGCAGGGCCCCACACCTGAACTAAAACACACATTGGTGCGCGCGGGCGCAGGTGCCGGGAAAACCACCGGCTTAGTGGCGCGTGTGGAGGCGATTTACGAAGAATTCAAACGGACCGCTGGCCGGCCGCCGCGGATTATTTTGACCACCTTTACGCGTAAGGCGACGCAGGAGTTGAAAGAACGTTTGATCGAACTCGCCTGCGACAGCAAGCGCGGGGACCTTTTGCATTTCGTCTCAGATCCAGCGCAGCTGCAGATCACCACCATTCACGGCTTGCTCAGCGTATTTTTAAAACAAGCCGGCCATCTCGCCGATCTCGACACGGGTTTTCAAATCGTCAGTGAGGGCGAGGGGATGCACCTGGCGCGGCTCGCTTTGCGCGAAACTCTCATTGAGAATCCAGAGAGCCTGCGTTGGTTGGAAACTTACGGTTTTGACCGACTACTCACGATGTGCCGCACTTTTGCAGCCCAGCAGCGCGAGCACGGCGAATTGCGGCCCGCCACCCTCGCCGATCTCAAGGCGGCGGCGCGATCCGCGGGCACAGAGTGGAAAGAGCGATTCGCTCATTTGATTCGCATCATCGAAGACTGCGCCGAGGAAAAACCGTGGCGCACATACGCAAGTGGACTACGTGACTTGACTGCGTCGTGGAGCGATGGAATTCCGCACAAGGAAGATTTTCCGCGCAAGCCTCCACGTAAAAAAGAGCGCACGGATCTCGAGTTTCTCGACGAGGCGGTTGCGGAGATCGTCGAGCCGTTCAAAGCGGCTCTCGACAAGCCGGGTTGGAATAGCGAGCACTGGGCGGCGGCGACGGGTGAGTGGACGCGCTTTCACCGCTTGGCGCAGGATTTCACGCAGCGGTTTTTGACGGTGAAGGAAACTCAAGCGCGTTTTGAAATGAATGATCTCGAATTGAAGACACTTGAAATTCTACGCGCTAAACCGTTTTTGGCTGCGGTGTTCTCCGACTCTTGGGACTATTGGATGATCGACGAGTACCAAGACACCAGTCCTTTGCAGGTGGAAATTTTGCGTGCGCTAATCGGTGACCGCAAGCGCTACCTGGTTGGTGACCCGCAACAGAGCATTTATCTTTTCCGCGGTGCCGATGAGGGAGTTTTCCGCGCCGCTGAGGGCGAGATTGTCGCCACAGGCGGCGTCAAAGAGATTCTTGACACCAACTACCGTTCGCGTCCGGACCTTTTGGGTTTCATCAACGATTTTATGCAATCTGTGAGTGGCGATTTTGAACGTATGACTCCTCGGCAAAAGGATTCCGACCAACCCCGCGGCGGTCCCTGCGCATTGATGTTGCACGCGCCAGACAAAGAGTCCGAATACAAAGGCATCGCCGCGCGGGTGCAGGAATTGATTGCTAGTGGCGCGCGCCTGGAACAAATCTGCGTACTCGGACGCACGCATCGCGGTTTAATGGAGGCTTCGCGTGTGCTCAAAGGCTACGGCTATCCGACTCACGTCCACGCTGCACGTGGATTTGGTGGACGGCGCGAGGTACTGGACGCGCAGGCGTTGTGGAAGTTTCTCATCAATCCGCACGACAGCATGAACCTCATTCTGCTGCTGCGCTCGCCGTGGTTCAAGGTTGAAGATTGGCGCATCGCCGAGTGGATGGAGAAGCGGCCGACGTCACTTTGGCGCCGGCTTGAAATTCTAGACGCCGTTCCTGAAGCCGTTCTGCGCCTGCGCGCCTGTTTGCGCGGGGTGGCCGAGGAAGGAGCGGCGCGCGCGTTTGAGCAAGCGTTGCGGGCCAATGCCTTTCTCGATTTGAGTTTGATCGACGATCCGGCTGGCCGCAAAGAATCGAATTTGTGGAAACTGATTCATCGGGCGCAGAGTCTCGAACGCGAAGGCGGCGAATCGCTGCTCGCGATGTTACGTGGTGAGAGCGACGATCCGATGGAGAGCAATGAGGGCGATGCGGCTTCAGCGCAGGAGCCTAACTCAATAAATTTTATGACCATTCATGGTGCCAAGGGTTTGCAATTCGATCATGTCATTGTGCCTGGCATGGGTGAGACGCCGGCCAAATCAGTGACTGAGCCGCTGACCGTGGAGAATGGCAAATTTTTTTTCCCGATCTGGAATGACGAGGAGAGTGAGTTTGTCGCGAGTCTGCTTGATCATGGATCGGTCGGACGTTTACGAGCGCGCGAAATGGCGGAATCGAACCGCCTGCTGTACGTGGCGGTCACTCGCGCCAAAGAAACGCTGACCATGACTTGGTCCGACACAGGCCGTGATTCCTGGGCGGATCGAAGCTCTTGGTTTTTGCGCAAAGCCGGGGAACATGCGGGTACGGACTACACCTATTTGCTGGCCGAAAACATGAGCGATCCATTGCCCTTCAAAGGCGGAGCAGCTGCGGCTCCCACGGTGCGCTCACCGCGCGTCACCGGCGAAGTGGATCAGCCCGCTCGCCGCTCGGTCACGGAGATGATCAGCCGGGATAGCGCGGTCAAGCCGAGCGGCGATGATTTGATCAAGCGGTGGCAGGCGCAAAATCTCGGAACACGCATTCATCGCGCGCTTGAAGCTCTGAAGTATGGAGCGGTTTTGCCGGGTGACGAAGAGGCAGTGCGTTTTGTAATGGAGTCGAAAGATCCACCGTTACGCGACTGGATTATGGCTGGCAAAACCGAGTGGGGATTTCACGTACAGACCGCCGGCCGAGTGGTCGAAGGTCAGATCGATCTATGGGCTAAATTGGACGGCAAGCTCTACATCGTGGATTACAAGTCGGGATCCCCTGCGTTCCAAGAGCAGGCTTTTCAGCAATTGAGCCTGTACGCGTGGGCACTGCGCAAGTTTGGCCACCAAGAGCCGGCCGAAATGCTCGTGGTCTATCCGCGTTTAAAGAAAACCGTGCGCAAAGAATTTAGCGAAGACTTATTTCTGCATTGGGAAAACGTATTGGGCGTTGCCGAGACTTGAAGTGAGCGTGACTTTGCTCCCAGTCTGCTCGACGGTCGACATCGGCACACTGAACGTGATCTCGTAGGGTGTGCTGAAGCGATCCATATGCGGGTAGATGGCTTGCACTTCAATGAATTTGTCCGCGAGCTTCTTCACTTTTCCTTCAAAACGCTGGCCATTCATTTCCAGATAAACACGCCAAATGGTCTTGCCCTTATGTAAATCATCGTATTCGTGTTCCGGGCTGAAGAAGCGCAAGAAGTACTTCGCGTAAGCCGAGTTCTCCTGCAGGATTTTCTCGTGCTCGGTATTGAACTGCTTC
>JAYWAE010000346.1:0-26962 GCA_043782715.1 Pseudobdellovibrionaceae bacterium
TCTTTGGTATCAATGGGATAGAAAAGTTCGTACATTGAAAAGCTACGGTCGCCAAGCTCTCCAGTGTCCGAACGGACGACCTGCAGGTTAGAATCATCCCCGGAAACCCTCTTCGCCAAAAAGAGTGACTTCAGTTTATCCTCTCCACGCGACTCATCTCAAACCAATTGCAATCGCAAACGCCGGTTCACCTGATGGCGGGCGCAACATTGGTCTAAATAGCGCACTTACTTGGCCTCCTCAAATTGGAGAAGTCAGGTTATGCCCAAGTTGCGGCCCTAGAGGCCATCAAGATTCGAGGTGTTTTAACCACCTTTTTCGACTGTGATGATAGAGTCGCCAAGAACTTTGCCGAAGACGGTGCCCTTAACGTCAATTGTTAGGAATATGCCGCCACCATCATCTGCATCGGCTTTGTTTGAGCATTCGATTTTGACTTCGACTTTGACTCCGGATGGGACTTTGTCTGTCGCTGAAATAACTGACCCCTCACAGGTGCCACCTTTGCGGCCCTGAGCTATGGCTCCACGAAGCATGACATCGTTCATAACGGTATTAAGAAGGGTTTGTTTTTCGGCTTTTGAAATAGGATCGGCAACGCCCACCGAAGGAGCCATTAGAGCTAAAAAAACAATCGCTTTTTTCATTTGCCCCTTCAAATTATTTGTCGTCGCACCGAAATGTCGCGCGCGACACTTACCTAATCTCAAACTTCAAATCATCATTGATTCCCGAGATGACTCGTATACAGGTGATTGCCTTTTTTGCACATAAATAGCTATACTTCGCGCTGCCTTTGGTCGGAGTCGACCACCAATATTCAACTCCCCAGAGATGTTTTTCAGTCTTGATCTCTGCCTTTTTGTAGGAGACAGGAGCCTTAAGTTTACCATAAAACTCAGCCACGTCTCTCTCCACACGGTCGGGAAACCTGAAACCTTCGATTAGGTCAATTGGCACCTTCCAGTCCAGGGAATTGTCTCCAATCAGCTCGTAACTCTTGTCTTCGATGAGGGTGTGCAATTTATAAGAAATCGAACCTGTAATTGTGAGCGTCTTTCCAATTGAGCTAAAGGAAACTTGAGTCTTGCGCAAAGGCGAGGCTCCCAAGGTAACGAGGGCAATAACGGTTAAAAAAACTAGACTTTTCATGTTCTAATTGTGCGTTGGCTTATTGAATTTATCAAGAGACTAGTGTTACCCGTTTCGGGCAGTTCGCGCGATGGCAAAAGAATGTCTGGCGCGATGCCTCGCTTTTCCTGTGCACTGGCTTTTGAGGCCGGGACAGCCAGAGAAATTGGCGTTTTTGCATCTTGGAGCTCGGAACATGTGACCACGTCGTCAGCAAAGCACTCAGTTTAATGGCGCAAAGCCAGTCGCTTTTAGGTTCCAAAACTCTAAACGCTGGCGGTTTTGTGCAGTGGCGCTATCATCACTCGAGCTCACCTGATCGGTGACCGCGGCCTCGGTGGCCATCAAAGATATGTCTTAAACTGCGCCCCCAATGAGTTGACCATTTCCGGTCGGCGGTTGGGTGCAATTGGCTGTCAGTCAATGTCTCGGAGCCTTTCCACGAAGGTCAGGAAGTCGAATCCATCGTTCCAGAACAGATTATCGAAAGTCGTTAATTTGTTATTTAGAGAAGCATCTTTAGAGACATCCTTCAATTTCACTCACAACTTTCTTCGCACCTTTTTCGGGAGTTGCATCGATCGCCTCAACGTTAATAAAATAATGATAGTCGTACTTGGGAACCAACCGATAGTTGTGCAAATTTTTATTGGCAACACCGCAGCCTAGGAGTGCACGATGATCGTAACATTCACCGTTCAAACGCTAACGCCCGCGGAGGCCGGGCAGTTTTCATTGATTCGGTAGGATTCGGGCTCCTTTCATTTGCTTGGGGATCGTTTCTTGCGTTCGGCTCAGGCGCGTTAATTCACTTTTAAACGTGAGTTCTTGGGAATACATTCGTTTAATAATGTAATGTCTTGGGCGAGGTATTCTTGGCAAAAATATCAGTGTTTTTTGAGGAAAATCCAAATGATCAGACGGCGGACGAATATGTTGCCAATCAAGAGCCATGGCAGCAAAAACAACTCAAAGTATTTGTTACCGAACTGGAAACCGCTGGAACAATCAATCATAGGGACGCTGGAAATATTGGCAACGGTCGCTGGTCGCTTTGGGTAAGAACCGAAGGGCAGGATGCGGTTAACCATGTCTGCTATCTAGCTAAGGAAGCGAAGAGTAGCCTCAGCGATTTCGCAAAAAGTATTCTTGATATCAACGGACCCTCTAAAAATTCAAACCCATCTGGGTCCCTTCAACGTGAACTCGTCATTGTATCCGAAGATGGGCGACCTGGCGAACGCAGTCCTGATAGCTATGTTACGATTGATTTTTTTGCTTCAACGATGGATGCAATTACCGCTGGCGCGCTTCTCGAAGTGCTCTCCTCAATTCGATCTGGGGCACCCTCGCCCCACTACACGCCGACGAGGGGAGGCCGATTTAACATTCACATTGATCGACCCGAACTCGCCTATGGTGTTCATCTTAAGTGTGTCGCACGCTGGGTTTAAAATCACAAATTAGCGCCGTCTACAGATTCGCGAATGGATCTCAGAATTGAAATCATCGCGCGCAGTTCCTGCGACACATCTTTGCGAAAGTAGAGCCGCGACCAGGCCGGCTAACATCATTCCTCTCCCTTTGAGCTGACAAAGCAGTTAGCGAAAGACTCCTGAATACACTTTATCTTTGCAGGCAGGGAGGATCACCTCTGATAGGGTCTTTCATTTAACAAAGAACGCCAAATCGGAGGAGCGCAGAGTGATTGAACTGGAAACTGATCCGCAGCGCGTTTGGTATTCTCGTTCGACCATTCGGAACGAAAACTGAACATTCCCAAGCGTGCCCAATCATCAAACCCTCCGCGCTGCGGTAATCTCAACTACGCCGGCGTCTGGCTGTCCGATCCTTGAACCTTTACAATCTTGTTGTAAATGCCGAGCATCAAAAATGATGGTGCCCAGAGTCCAATAAAATTAGCCATGTCTTTGCGCTTTGACGACACCGCTAAAGCTGCCGACACTGCCATCGAAGCTACAGCCAGCACGAGGTACACGACGGAAGGAATTTTTGACGTTTGGCGTTCGATCGCTTTTGTCGTTTTTCCTTCTTCATGATCTGGATTGGCATTGAGCAAATCACTGGCTTTGTTTTTAACCCTATCGTTGATGGAATTTGGAATCTGTTGCATGGCATATCCTTTAGTTAAAAATGTCTGTTAACCGATCGTAAACACCATTTGTTACATTCGATTGAAATTGCAATTAGTTGGCCAACCCGCCTTCCACATTGCAACGAGCTGGATCTACATTTTGAGCAAAATTCCTTTTGAACGTGTCATATTGTCTCGTCAGGAAAAAACAGCGCTGAGAGTTTCAGTTTTGCCTTTGGCGGCGGCCGCGACCTGATCAAAACTTAAACTTGGCGTGAGTTGCACCCGCAAGCAGCCGAACCTATTTCTCAGCGATAAAATCGGAGTTAGGGTTTCCTCGAGGTCCAAGAGCGTGCAGCGCAAACGCAAGTCGTGGGTAATTTGCCGGTTGAGTTTAGTCGAATTGATTTCGACCGCGTTGAACACGTGGCCATATTTCTCCAACAGACTCCAACCCTCGGCAAACTCCGATCGCATGTCCTGTGGAATCGGCCATCCCGCGGTGCCTAAATAGACTGCCATTTCACTACGACGTGCCAAATTCATTCCACAGCGCCAGCAGCACTGGTCGCGGTGCTAGGCGCGACCGAGGGGATTCACCCATGGGGATTGGGGCACTTTGCCACGAAGCAAAAGGGATTCTGCAAAGAATCGAAAATTCATCCGCGCCCGAAATTTGAAGCCCTCAACTACCGCACCGCTGGAAAACTGGCGGGCAAGAAGGCTGACTTGTATTGCGTCAGCCTGGCGAATAATTCAGAACGGTTTTCGGCCGGGCGCTCGATCGACTATGCCGACAACATTTTTTTATCCACGGATGACGCAGGGGGAACGTTCAATGTTTTCATGAACGTCTCGGCAGGGCCTACCGCTTGCTCACATGAGGAAACTAAGACCGGATTTTGTAAGGCGATCGCATTCGAGATACTCGAAACGATTGCTCCCTAGACTCCAAACTCCCGGTTTTGCGCATAAGAGTGCCTACGCATGAGCGGGACCGGTTTCAAATTAGAACTACTTGCTTTAAAGTAAACCCGCCGTTACATATTGGCCGGTTATCCACGTAAAAACCAAAGCTAGGGAGGCCTTGTGCGTATTCACAAAATCACACTGGTTATGGGAGCGCTGGCAATGAGCAGCGGTTGCGCCACGGACGCGGTGAACACAAAACCCGACGCGGCGATCGATTCGAACCCGCCCCTGATCCGCTATCAATACCCGCCCAAAGAATTGACCCGGCTTTGCAATCAGGCGGTCGAGCGTACCGAAGCGAGTTTGACGGCCATTGCGGCGATTCCCACAGCCAAACGCTCCATGGACAACACGCTGCTCGCCTTCGAACGCACGCTTGTCGAATTCAGTGACACGACGTCGCCACTGACGTTTATGAAGGCTGTTTCCACCGAGCCAGGCCTTAGTGCAGAAGGCGCGGAATGTGACGAAAAAGTAAGCCAGTTTAGCGTCAAGACTTTCACGCGGCGCGACCTGTACAACGCCATCAAAGATCTAAAGGCGCGCGGAAAGGACGAAGCCCGTCTGCTCTTCAAAACCAAACAGGCGTTTGAACAGAGTGGATTGAAGTTGGACGACGCACATCTCGCGGAAGTGAAGGAGCTGCAGACGCAGCTGGCACTTAAGAGTGCGCAGTTTGGCACCAACCTCAACAATGATAAGTCGACCGTCTTACTGAGCGCGCAAGAGATCGAAGGCTTGCCTAAGGACTACGTAGCCGATCTCGTTCGTGGCCCCAAAGGCGAGTACGTCGTCAACGTGCGCGAGAGCGACGCGGATATGGTCTTAAAAAACGTCAGCAACTCGGAAACCCGTCGGCGCTTTTCACTGGCCTTGGTCAATCGCGGCGGCGACGCCAATGTCAAATTGCTCGAAGACGCGATCGTGCTGCGCGAAAAAATCGCGTTGATCCTCGGCTATCCCACTTGGGCAGATTACCGCACCGAAGACCGCATGGCGAAAAACAAAAAAAACGTTTTGGATTTTCTCAACAACGTGCGCAGCAAGTTGAGCGTGCGCAATCGCCGTGACCTTGCAAAACTTTTGGCTTTTAAAAAAGAATCCTTCCCGCAGGCCACTAAGCTCGATCCCTGGGATGTCAGTTACTACTCGTATCAGCTTAAAAAACGCGACTTCCAGTTGGACAACGAACAGATTCGCGAATATTTCCCCGCCGACGTGGTCGTAAACGGATTGTTCGAGGTGTACTCGAAGATGTTGGGCATTCATTTCACCGAAATTGGCGGCGCAAAGGTTTGGGCTCAGGGCGTGAAACTGTACGAGATTCACGACAACTCAAGCGGTACCCTGATCGGCCACTTTTACACCGACTTGTTTCCGCGCCCGGGAAAGTACGGCCATGCCGCCGCGTTTACCTTGCTACAAGGCTACGAGTTACCGGATGGCAAATATAGTATGCCGGTCTCGTCGATCGTAGCGAATTTGAATCCGCCGATGAATGGTAAGCCCTCCCTCTTAAATCACGACGATGTAGAAACCATCTTCCACGAGTTCGGCCATATCATGCATCAGACGCTGACGCGCGCAAAATATGCGAGCTTATCCGGCTCAAGTGTGGCGCAGGATTTCGTCGAGGCGCCCTCGCAGATGCTGGAAAACTGGGTTTGGTCGCCGAAGATTTTAAACATTTTGTCCGGCCACTACCTAGACCATAGCAAGAAACTGCCGGCGGATCTTTTGCAGCGGATGATCGCCGCCCGCGACTTCAATCAAGGCGTGTTTTACACCAAACAACTGCTGTATGGCCTCTACGACATGGAACTTCATTCGCAAACCAAGCCCGTCGATAGCTCGAAACTATACAGCGACCTCTACGCCAAGATTGTCGGCTTGGAGCCGATGCGTGATATGCACTTTGGCGGCTCATTCGGACATCTGATGGGCGGTTACGATTCCGGATACTACGGCTATCTCTGGTCGAAGGTTTACGCCGAGGATATGTTTTCGCGCTTTCCGAAAGAGGACCTGACCAGTCCAAAAGTAGGCGTTCTCTATCGCAAGACTATTTTAGAGCGTGGGAATATGGTCGAGGCGGCGGACTTGCTCAAAGAATTCCTAGGGCGCGAGCCGAATTCGAAGGCTTTCTTTAAATCGTTGCACATTCAATAGCAATGGCAAATGCGGTTCTTAAGATCCTTCTCCTGCTCTTATTTTGCGGCTGTGCCAGCAAGACGACTCCGCAGCAGACTAGTGACTTTCTCTCTGAGGCGTTCAAGCACCCAACCGACACGGGAATAGCCGGAACGCAAACGCGATTCTGGCGTTTTGGAAACTTCCTGGTTCATTTCATTTCCAACATAAACGAGAAAAATAGAAACCTTGCTCCCATCATTTATGTCCACGGCTTAGGGGGGAACTTGGACGGGTTTTCGGCGCTCATCCGGCTGAATCACACTTCCCCCGCCTCTCGCCCCTATTACGCAATCGATTTGCCGCCTTTCGGGAAATCGGTGATGAAGGAGTCTGAGCTTTCAATTCATGGCTATTCCGAAATGTTGCAAGAGTTCGTTTCCATGCTGGCGGTTCCAAAAGTCAATTTAGTTTGCCATTCCATGGGCGGGCAGGTTTGCATCGATTTTGCGCTTTCGAATCCACAGCAGATTCAGCTGCTGACTTTGATTTCACCGGCCGGGATCTATGAACGCAGCGCCTTCGTGGATCATGTGGCGGATCACTTTGCCGGCGTCAACTTTGGAGCGGTCGACTATCCGCATGCGCGCAGTTTTGGCGATTTGGCTTGGTATGATCAGAGCTTCACGCGCCGAATGGTCACCAACAATCCATTGGTCCTAGTGGGTATTGAGAGTTACCGTCAGGATTTTCACAGTCGGATTCAAAAGCTCAAGACCAAAACACTGATCATTTGGGGGCGTGAAGATCAAATTTTTGGCTATGAAAACGGCCTCTATCTTAAAGACAATGTGGAAAACTCGACCCTCTATGTAATCGACGGCGCTAGCCACACTCCCATGACGAGTCATGCGGGCTTGGTTTCCAAGTTAATTCAGAAATATTTGTAAGGAGAAACCGTGTTGAAACATTTTGCGTCCATTCTCACATTCAGCCTGCTTTTTCTGGGCCACTCTTCCTTTGCGCAAGATCATGAACCGGTCTACGTCACGATTCCGGTAAAAAATGTTTTGATTTACGAGAGCCCGATGACATCCAGCCCGATCGTCCGTCGGGTCTTTTCCGGTGAGGTTTTAAAAGTCATAGAGACGCTCAAAACCGAGCATGGTGAAACTTGGGGAAAAGTGTTTTTGTCTCCCACCCAAGTGGCCTACATCCAAGGCTTTTATTTGGTCAATGCCGGCGCTTTGCAACAGCAGATGTGGAAGCCACCGGAAGTTTTGCGCAGTGAAATGCCATTTTCTTTCGCGGCCAAAGGAACCAGTGAACTATTCGGGCCCGGTTTGCAATTCAGATATCTCCCCTTAACGCGTTTTGGAGTCATTGTCGGAGCCGGCTCGGTTCTCGACAGTGGCCGCTCGCGCGGTTTCTCGGTCGCCTACGGATTGACCTGCGTACTCTCTATGGCGAATTTCAGTCCGTTTGTCGAAACCGGCACGTCGACGCTCACCTTCAACGATGGGCATTCGTCTCTACGGATTTCGAATTTCTACATCAATGCCGGAGTCGAGTGGATATTGCGTTCAGGCTATTTCGTCGGCCTCGGCGTGAGTTACAATCGCAGTTACAATGTTCAGGTCGGCTTCGACTATAGCTATGCCAAGGACTCGAGCGGCACGCTGAAGGTGGGTAACTATGGTTCGTTCAGCGGCCTTAACGGCTCCGAATCGCTGGAACGGTTGAATCCACTTTTCCTCGCGGGCTACAGCTTCTAGAAAGCTAAAGTAAAGTTCCGGATAGAATCACGGATGCCACCGAAAAATAAATAATTAGACCGGTCACGTCGACTAGGGTGGCGACAAAGGGTGCGGACGCCGTTGCCGGATCGAACTTCAATTTGCGCAGTAGAAATGGCAGCATCGATCCCGCAAGCGCGCCCCACAGGACGATGCCGACTAAGCTAATCGAGACCGTGAGGCCGACTAAAAAGAAATGTTCACCGTAGAGCGTGTGGCGGGCCGGCCAGAGGACGATGCGAAACAGGCCGACTGTTCCCAGGATAAGGCCCAGAAAAACTCCAGCGGCCGCTTCGCGAAAAAAGACTCGCCACCAATCCTTTAGGCGCACTTCTCCAAGGGCCATGGCACGTATGATGAGTGTCGAGGCCTGAGAGCCTGAGTTCCCGCCACTGCTTATGATCAAAGGAATAAAAAGTGCCAGAACGACCGCCCGCTCGATTTGCCGTTCATAATAACCCATCGCGGTCGCCGTAAACATTTCGCCAATGAACAATGCCAAAAGCCATCCGGCCCTTTTTTTGACCAAGTGGAGAAAGGCCGTGGAGAAATAGGGCGCGTCCAGCGCTTCCATACCGCCGATTTTTTGAATGTCTTCGGTCGCCTCTTCTTGGAAGACCTTGAAGACATCGTCTACTGTCACGATACCGATGATGCGGTTCTTTGCATCGACCACGGGAAGCGCAGAAAAGCTTTTTTTCTTGAACAGCTTTGCGATTTCCTCCTGATCCATGTCCGCCGGAATTTTCACCATGCCCTCGCCCTTGTGCATGATATCGGCCAATTTGGCATTGGGTGGATTGGCAAAAAGCTGGCGCAGCGATACGACGCCCAACAGTTGATTGTCGGGTGTGACGACATAGGCCTGATAAATCAACTCGGCCTGAAAGCGCGTTAAGTTTCTTAGGTATCGAATGCCCTCTTCAACCGTCATCTCCGGGCGCAGGCTCGCATAGCGTGGGTTCATGCGTCCACCGGCTTGATCCTCTTGATAAGCCAGCAACGCTTTGACCTCGGCGCGCGAGGGTTCATCGAGTGCCTCGAGGATTTCGGATTTGAGCACGGGCGTGACGGATTGAAGTACGTCCGCCAGATCATCCGGCGCCAACAACCGAACGAGTGACCAACGCTGGTGTGGTTTTACGTAGTTGAGAAGTTCTACTTTGAATGCTGTTCGCAAATGTAAAAAAAGATCTTCCAGCAAATGCGGCTCTAACGAAACGACCTGCTCACGATGCTGTCTCGCGCTCATGGTCGGCCAGGCCTCTAGGGCGGAACGGCAACGAAGGGCTTCGCTCTCCTCCAAGAGATCCAAGTGGCTCTGTGAACCCATACATTCCCCCTCACATTGGCGGACCAATCCTTACGCTGGGAAAATGCTAACTCTCCCTAAGCTGGTAGGCAACTGCATGTGACAAAAACGACATCCAGTAGCGTTCGTACACGCGCACCTGAAACGGCAAGTTGGTCTCGCCAATGGGCTTCCAGCGGGCATCGAAGAGTTGGTTGATGTCTTTGATCTTTATGGGCGCATTGCCGATGTATTTGTCGTTCCATTGGTAGGTACAAGTTAGCAGCAAAGTTCCGCCGGGCGCGACTGAGCGCTGCAAAAAGTCCACGAGCTGCATATGGTCGGCGCACTGATCGATCACGTTTGAACAAATCGTCAAATCGAACTGTCCCAAGTCCGAGGCTATTTTTTGAAAAGGTAGGTTCAAACTGGTTATTTCGACACCTGCGCAGGGGCCCCGGATGGGCTGTGTGTCCAACAGCACTTCATCTGTTTCGAGATTGCCTTTCAAAATCGAAACGGTGGGTACGCCGTCGCTGGCAAATAGTTTTTTAAACAGCGCGTGTAGATTCTGTGAGGGTTCGATCAGCGTCGCAGCTTCGACCGATGGAATCCGGCAGCAGGTTTCAAAAAATGTGCGGCCTAAAGAAGAACCTACTTCCAACAACCGGCGAGGTGCCGCGCCCTCTTTTTTCAACGCAGCCGCGAGGAAAGCGATCAAGCGCTCATGGTAATTCGAATACAGAAGATCGGGATCAAAGGGTGCAAACTCAAAGACAGGCTTGCGGGCATTGCTCGCCAGGATGTGGTCGAACCAATCTTTCTCTAGATACCCGCACAGCGCGCGGTCGTTGAGATAGAAGTCTTTTTGCATACCCGGTAACTTACCTCGACTCAGGATTTGAGCCAGTAGCCGAAAACTATTTTCGTTGGCGAAGATCAGGTTGAACGGAGTCGACACCCGGCACTGTGGTTTTCGAATCAGGATTCGGCGTTATTTTGCTGGGAATGTCGATTTTGAATGTACAGCCTGTTCCCGGATTATTTTGCACCGAAATCGTACCCTGGCTCACATGCACAGCTCGCTGCGTGATGGCGAGCCCAAGTCCCATCCCACTGCGATCTTCGCCGGACTGCACGTAGGGCTTAAATAAATTCGCGACTTGATCCGCGGCGATTCCACCGCATTGGTCCTCTACTTCAATCAAAGTTCGGTCGGCGACGAATTTTGCCCTGATCTTGATTTCCCCGCCGGTCTTCGAGTATTTGATAGCGTTTTGCACGAGGTTGGCCACCGCCGACAAAATAAATTGCCGGTCGGCTTCAATTTCGACCTGCCAATCGACCTCACAAACTAGGGTTTGTTTTTTCTTGTCAGCATCGACTTTGGCTGTAAGTGCGATCTGATCGAATAAATCCGAGAGCCGAAATTTCTCGACAAACAGTTCCGCGTCCGCGCGGGTTCTAACTTCCGACAATGAACGATCAATGAGGTTGCGCATGCGGGAGAGATTGGACTCAAGAACGGACGCCGTACTTCCGCCCGTTCCGACCAATCCGGCTTTGATCATTTCGTGCGCGACCACGGCGCTCGAAAGGGCGTTTCTCAATTCGTGCGCCAGAAATCCCAAATGTTGAACCTCACGATCTTCACTCGCTTTCACACTGCGGAACTGGAATTCGGAAACGGCCGCGGCGATGGCGACGTCGAGGCAACCGTTGAGAATATTGAATTCGCTCGCCGAGAATTTGGCGTTTTTCGTCACAGCAAATTCTGTAATGGCCTGGCACATAGCCCCGTACGCGTGCACAACGTGCGAGAGCGAATACCCGAGCCGAAGATACTCTTCTCCATGTTTGGCCGCAGCCGACAGCAAAGCCATAGGTGGAGGGTTCTCGAGTTTCTGCTCGAGAACATGAACAAGCTGATCAAAAAAAAGCGGAAGCCCGAGTTTGAGTTGAACGGAGTCACTGCGTACCCCAGCCAAAGTTCGGGTTTTGCTCTGACTGAGTTGCAATATTTCGTCTTTGTACTTGAGCAAGAAGTCGCGAAGATTCATCAGTGCCTCCGTCAACGTTACTTAAGCGCCTTTATTTCCGTTTTGTACAGCTGCGTTTAAATTGCACGGCCTGATTGAGCGGGGTATACAACCTCATGCAGACGACTTTGGCTAAACGAGTGTTGATTATCGACGATGCGCTAGACAACCAAGTGTTGTTGCGCCTTCTTTTGGAGTCTAAGGGTTACGTCGTCGATTGTACTTCGAATGGCCAGGAGGCTCTCGATCTGCTTGTCGATCAAGACGGCCTCCCCGACGTCATTCTAGTCGATTTGAGAATGCCGGTGATGGACGGTCTAGATTTTTTGCGTTGGAAGCGAGACTCTTCGCGGTTCCGAGACATCCCTACAGTCGTGATGAGTGCAGAGGGTGACCGCGCAACAATTCGCGCAAAAACGGCCCCCTTCGATTTGACCAACCGACTTGGCATTCTTACAAAGCCGCTCAATATGGCCTCGGTGCTCAAATCCGTCGAGCGTAGTTCTTACTTACACTAAATTCCAACGCCCTTAATGGTTCCTATTTAGGTGTTCGGTGTCGGCTTCGTGCCCCTCAAGACCACCACGCTGCCGAACTCTCGCGGCCTTTTGTGTCGCAGCACGCATGCCCGCACGTCCCGAGGCGCGATCACTCGCACGTGAGACTTTTTTCTGGGATTGATTGGATGCCGCAGGTTTTCGTTTCATGACTGCCTCCTAAAGCTCTAACGAAGCAATACTCATTCCGGTTTAAATTCAGGAGACCGGCCACAGCAGATTTAGGGTAAGGTCTTGGTGGTTTTCGAAAATACCAAACCAAAAATGCCCCATCGAGCTAAATAAAACAAAGGACCGCTACTCCGACCCCAGCTAGCGCCGGGATCAATAAATAGAGAAAAAGCTGACAAGCCGCGAACAAGCGCACTCGTTCTCCCGGGGCGCCAAGGATCTCCAAAACATCAAACAAGTTTTTTCTCTGTTGGGACGTCAGCCTCAGGCTGAGCAACAGCGTCAATGCACCGCAAATAGCGACAAGCAAGACTGCAATCCAAATTTGGTCGATCGTCCGCTTGGCTTTGATCTTCTGCGCTTCGACCTCCTCCGAAATCAAAATCGCCTGCGCCACAGTCCGGCGATCCGCCAACGTCTTGAGGCTCATCGCGGCATCGAGTGACCCTCTGGCAAAAATCGCCTCGACGACTTGTTCGCCCCACTCCGGCGTGGCGATGGCGGACGAGGCCTTCCATGGCTCCGAAGTCACACCTCTCCACGGTTCTTCATTCACCGGCAATGTTCCCAGAGTCAAAAGTTCGGCTTCCCCGTGCGGGCCATGAGAAGGCAATACCGCAAAAAACTCGAGACTTGGCGCCGCGAAGCCACGGCGCGATTGCTCGTCGATCACCTGACCCTTTAAACTTTCAAACAGCACCTTGGGCAATAGGGCGCGCGCGTGGCCCGTTTTCAGATCTTCATTCAAACTTTCCAACGTCACGCCTTTAGGAATCAAGGCGATGGTCGCTCCCCACGCAGGAGGCCTAAGCTGGGCCGCCAGCCGCACTTGCACGAACAAAGCTCCGGCGATACTGGCGCCGACAATTGCGGCCGCCAACGCCAACGCCAGGTGAGCGAACCATTGGCGGCGAAAGTCGATGTGGATCAGCTTGGCGATATTCATCGCAGAGCCCTTTGCCAAGGAATGACACGTGCCATGTACTCTTCGAGCCTCCGGTCATGGCTGACGACGATCAAGACAGACGATTGAAAATGCCGGATCAACTCGTTCAACACCGCCCGAGTGTGGCGGTCGTCCAAGTGCGAAGTCGGCTCGTCCACCAGTGCCAGCCGTGCGGGCCGCAGCAGCAGGCGGGCGATCGCCGCCCGCTGCCTTTCGCCACCGCTCAAAGTGCCAACCAAGGAATCAGCCAAATTCTCCAGACCAAACTTTCGCGCTACGGCGGTCTGCGCGTCCCGGTCTGCGTTGACCAAACTCCAGTTTTCCTGCACGGACCAGTTGGCGACGAGCGAATTGTCTTGATCCAAATAAACAGCCTGCTCCCGCCGCCATTTTCGCCCACCTTCGCCATCGAATTTTAAATTTTCGCCGGCCAAAGAAATTTCACCACTCGCCGGCACCAGCAATCCAGCGCAGAGTTTGAGCAGAGTGGTTTTACCGCTGCCGCTGTCGCCTTTAAGAAGAGTTGGCTCTCCGGGAGAAACTTCGAGCGCAAAGTTTTGCACCAAGGGCTCGGCCCCGTAGGAAAACGAAAGACCGCGAATGCTCAGTGCCATGCCTGGCCTTTGGGAACATAGTGAGCCGACATGATTTCCTCCGATAGACAATTCAACCATGGGCCTAAGAGGGTGTCGAACGTAAACTGGCGTACGAGCGTGCTCAAGACCTTGGCTTTACAGCTTCCCCAACCAAACTGGATTTTCACCATTTAAGATATAACGCGCGGAAATTCCATAGCTCATTCCTTCGCCATAACCACGCACCGCCACACACTGCATATTCCCGCCGGCGCAATCGGTGTAGCGAACGACTGGCCCCACGGTCCAACCTGGGGATAGATACAAATCGTAACCTAGCGCGTACTGCCGGAGGGTGTGTTCAATGAGAACAAGATTGGTCGTGAGGCGTCCCGGCCCGGTGATGCGCGACACACCCCCCGTCGCTCCACGATTGGCCGCTGGGTACACCGGGGAGTTTTTCAGTGCGAACAGTTCGCTCCAGAGAACCCACTGATCGCGATGATAAATGGCGCCCAAACTGACGTCCGTCTCGGGTCGGAGCGAGTGATCATAGCCATTCTCCTTATGTAGCATCGACCCCTCGAGCGTTACGGACCGGCCAAAGATTTTAGTCAGCCGGAAGGAAGAGCCATCGAAGTAGGCCAGCCCCCCGCGTGTGAATTCACCGCTGGAGGTAAAGAACCCGGCTTCGGCTTGGTCGATGAGCGCGCCTTGTGGAAGGCGCGTGGAAACCGTGACGCCCTTGACCTGTCCGCGGTCGGGATCGGACATCGCATGATTCGCATCACTCTGTAGGGAAATCGTGCCGTCATAGTCCTGGCCGTAGGTAACTTCGGTCGTCCCGACCGTCAGGTTGATCGGGGCCTCGTTCACGTCGACGAATTGGAAGTACGCCTCTTTGAGATAGTCGACGGCCTGCAAATGATTCGGATCATAGCGGCCGTTGACGATGAGATCTTGCTCCATGCGCGAACGCACGACAAATAAAAGTTCTTTACCCAAATGAAGCGGCAGATCTTTCGCAGCATGAACGGTGGCCTGCAATTCAAACTTTTGAAAGCGGAGATTTTCTTGCAAATGGCCACCGGCGTCCGGATTCCAATCGTTGTCGAGCCGCAAAATTCCACTGAATTCCACTCGGTCGTCGGCAAAGCTAAGTGAGCCGGCACTCGCACAAAAAAGAATGACTAAGAGCGCGCGGAGGATTCGCCACCATTCCTCGGCCGGTACGAAATCTGGATCGTCACCAGCAGAATCGCCAACAGGATCAGCGAGGAGTAACCGCGTCCGAAATCCAGCCCGCCCTTCTCATGCGTCTTGGTCAGCACATCCCCAAACGTGGCGCCAAACGGACGGGTCAGAACGAAGGCGAGCCAAAATAACAAGACTCGGGGCAGCCGGGTGTACAAGTATAACGCGAGAATCACCAGCAAAACGCCGGTGATCAAAAGCCAGCTGCCGAAAAAACCCAAGCCGGAGTCGTCGGCTAAAAAATCTCCCAGTGCCGTGCCCAAAGTGTTGGAAAATAAAATCGTGATCCAGTAGAAAACCTCGGCCTTGCGCGTGCGGATATTGTCGACCGAAACATTGCCGACCGAAAAACGCCACAACGCCAATAGACAAATCAGGATCGTGACCAGAATCGCGGCGCCTTGGGTGTATCCGAGTTTGAGAGTGCGATCCATGTAGTCCGACATCGTCGTCCCCGCCGTACTGGTGGCAACGATCACAGTCCAATAGAGGTACGGATGATGCTTTTTCCCGATCAGCTGGGCCGCCAGGGCGATGAGGAAGAGCGTAAAGAAAATGAGAGTGCTGGTGAGGTATCCCAGATTCATGGTCATCGACAACCAATCGCCACCGGTTTCCCCGAGTGTCGTGGCTGTAATCTTCATGATCCAGAATGCAGCGGTAATATGGGGCAGCTTATTGATCATACCGGTCATATGGAATTGCTCATAGACCCTATCATGTATCGTCTACGGGAGTTTCGCCAAGATACATGCGCCGAATCATTTCATGCCAGCGAAAAATCAATGAGCCTGGAGCGGTTGCGGATACTGGTCGCGTAGTGCGCTCTTCCGCTCCGCACGTGAAAACAGCTGCGTCTCAGTTTCAACCTCTTGCTGAGAGATCAAATACTCATCCGCTAACGTGGCGCGCACTTCGAGGCTGATCCGGCGCCGCAGTTCGGGAAAGAGTTTACTTTCTTCTTCGGCGATGTGGTGCTCGACCAGTTCGGCCAGCACCTTGATTCGGGCACTGAAGAGATCGTCGGCATCGGTTTGCTCGGTCTCGCCGAGCAATTGTTCCGCCAAGGCGTGCTCGGTATCGCCTTCAAGACCGAGCTCGCGCAGACCCGCGTCGCGCTTCATAAAGCGGTAAAGGGCCTTCTCCTCGGGTTTGGCGTGGGCAATCAGTAAGGGTGCAAATTTGTTGAACGCGGCTCTTCGCTCGCTCAAAGGGCGATCCGGATTCTTAATTACTTTGATCAATGCCTTGAGCGGCTTGTGGTCCTCGAGAATAATTTCAATGACATCCATCACGTCATCGCCGACTGATAGCGCGGCCGCGCGATGTTTTACGATTCTACTTTTGGCCACGATACCTCCTCGCTCATTGGTTCATTGAGCAAGGGAGGTGCCATGCTCCCCACGAAGGAGAGGTAGGCGGTCGGGGCAATTCTACTCACCGTGCACCGGAAACGGTAATGCAGTCGCGAAAGGCGCTGCGACAGCGGCGCTCAACCTTTCATCCCGTTCGCACGATTGCACCAGGGCTAGCCCAGCGTCCTGAACCTTCCAGCCGTTCGTCCATATCGTCGACGCTGAAAGCGATCCTGTGCGCACGGCGCTGCTCCAAGCTTTGCACTTACGCTATACTGACCAAGGAGAGCCGCAGTTGAAAAAATCTCATTTTAAGACAGTCTTCGTCTTCACCCTATTGGTCGCCACGCTGCCGGCCAGTGCCGCCGAAACCGCGCCCGGGAACGGGGGAGTTCCCACGGGCGCTTCGGAAGCTCCGCCGGGTAAACCAATGATCCACATAATTAGCGGACCAACTCGCAAGGCCAAGACGGCCGAAGAAGCCTCCGCTGAGCAGCAAAAACAGATGGCCGAGCTGCAACAACTCTTGCAAGCCATGGGTGTGGACGCTGGCCCGGGCCAACCCAATCAAATCGTCAACGCCAACGGCAACTACGCCGAAGTCGCGGGGCCCGGCGAAGGAAATTTTACCGCACATGGCGGGGGCGATGGAAAGCCAGTTCAAGCTTCGCAGCTTTCTGGGAGTGCCAAAATCATCAAACCTTTTCAGTATTGGTTCGACAAATGCAGCGCCGATCTCGGCATGGGATCTTGTAAATTCATCAATATGGGCATTGAGCCGGATGCGGCCCACCGGGCGCGCCGCTCTTGCCATAACTCCGGTGAAGCCATCGACGTCGGCCCTCTTACATGTTCCAACGGCAGTTCTAAGCCTGGCGACGAACAGTTTTTAAAAATGGCCGATTGCATGGCCAATAGCACGAACAATGTGTTGCAGGTCATCTACTTCCGCTCCACGGGCGGCAATATGATTCAAAAATCCGACCATACCAACCACATGCATATCCAACTCAAAAATTGCGCCATGGTTTACGGCGGCGGGCGATGAATTTTTGCCTGCTTGCACTTAGCCTTCTCATTTTTTCGCCGACGCTTTTCGCTGCCGACAAATTAAAAAACGCGGAAGTCGAAGCCAAAGGAATCGGTCTCATCAAGTTTAAACACGAAGATCTCGGCGAACCGATCGCGGAGCCGGAGAAGTTGCAGGTTTTCATCACCTGCGCGAATTCAAAAAAAACCCGGCTCCTCGCCAGTTACCGCATGTGCAAATTTGAAGACTATGACTTTGAGCCGGGAATTAAAACTCTACACCTGAGTCTGATCAGTGGCCGCGTCGTCCCGACCACGGGTAAGGTGATCTGCGACCGGATGGATTTGAAGAATATCGACCTGACGAAAGCCTGTCCTTAAAGATCCCACATCTTCATGCCACTGGCTTGCAGAAATAGGCGCGCCGTTACTGGGTTGCCGCCGTAAGCGTCGCGATAGACGGCAGGCAGAAAATCTTTGGTCACGGATGCGCCGAGCCCCAACTCGAGCGCGTCCCACTGCCCGAGCGCGTGCGTGTAGCCCAGGGTTACCGCGGTCACCCAGCGGCCCTTATCGCCATTCGCTGCCACCGGAATCTCCAGCTCTAACGGCGAACGCTGTAGCACTTCGACTCGGCTCCAGATTGAGCAGGGTTTTTTCTTCAGCAAAAATTCCCAGGTAAACGAATTCAATGCGGAAACATAGTCATAGCCGTTGATCAAGCCCCAGATCAAGGTGCGGTTGAGGGTCCAGCCGCCATTGAATTCGCGTTCGCGATAGAGTGAAGCCGAATAGCGCCACACGTGAGTCAACGTCGGGTCGCCCTTCTCAGGATCTTTGACGTAGGCGGCGGAAGCCATCCCGTAAGAGTGCGCGCTAAATTCGCGAGTTAGCCGGGCGGCGTAAGAGTTTGGTGTCGCGAGTGGCAGATCCACTTCGGAGGGCTTGGGTTCACGGCCGTTAAATGCCGAAACCTCCAATGTCGTTCGTTCGAGGTGAATGGAAGCGGCGAGCACCGTGCTGGAAATATGGCCAACATCTTGGCCGATATGATGTCCAAGCGGCGCATCGGGATTCACCATCCCCGTCGGCCGATGCATGAATGCCACGGGGCCGTCTGTGGATTGCCCGCGCGGTGCAAAGGACAGCATAAGATGATCCTTACCTTCGCCGAGCGCGATCGTGTCACTGAACGTGAGGCCCATGACCGGCGACGAATGCGGATGTTGCGCATCGAGAAACGGAACGTGATCGTGATTTTCTTCGCCGATCTGCAAGAACTCCGGATAACCGTCTTTGGGGATCGTCCATTTCTCGAGTGTGCCCATGAATTCGGCGTTGAGGTAGTGCCGGTCGCCGACAGAGGTTCCAAGATCGGCCATGAACATATTGGGAGCGGCGAAGCGATCCCGCCCGCGCGGCTTCTCTTGCCAAGTCTGCACGCCAAACGCGTTGCCATGAATCATCAACATCCTCATCGGCATTCCCGCCATCGGCAGCGGCTGGCACATGCCGGAGGCGTAATTCCACACTTCCATATCCTCGCAAGAAGCTGAGCCTCCCATTACCTCGCCATGCTCGTGCGCGAAGGCCGGCACAGTGGCGATTAGGAATGTAAAAGCAAAGATGGCTCGTGCACTTGTCATGGCCGCTCGATTTTTTCGGCCGTGTAGCCGGCGTCTTTCAATATCGCTTCGATTCGTGCATCCGTGATGTATCTATCGTCTTTCAGCACCAACCGTACCGACTTTTTCTCTAAGCTCACGTCCGCCGATTCAACTCCAGGCTCGGCCTTGAACAACTTGCCCACACCTTGGGCGCAGAAGCCGCAGACCATCCCTTTGACCGCAATCTGTACGACCTTGCCGGTGGCGAGCGCCACGGGGGACGACAGTAAAAGGCTTACTAAAAGCACACGGAGCATATTTCACCTCTCAAAGATGGAACATGAAATTCATCATCCAATCACCGTCAGTACTGACGCCCGACTCAACTAATACACTACGATAAAACAGGCGCACCATCGGCGTCAGCGCATTTTTGCGCACGAGCATCGGATTCCACTGATACTGAATCATCAACCAGCTTGCGATCTCATTGAATTCGGCTTCGTATGGTGCAATCCCCAGACGCCCCTCCCAATGATAAAACGGGCGGCCGAGGTCACTCCACATGTTCTCATATTTCGCCATCACGAAGTACTTGCGGCTCTCCGCATCGGCTTCCGCACCTGCGAGACCTGCGGCGCGGGTGCGGCCTGACATATTCATCGAGCCATATGCGCCGAACGCGTAGATGTTGGCTTGCCACTCGCGCTCGTTCCAACGCTTGACGAGCAGGTCGAGTTGCGGGGCCGTAAAGCGCGCGCGGCCCTCGGGCTCATCAAAGCGCATGTGCCGGAAGGCGACCGCGGCGTCGCTACGAAAACTGTAGGTCACCCAATTGTCCGACATGAACGATTGATTCCAGGTCATCACGCCAATCGCGCCCTTATAGGGAACGGGGTGGGCGGAGGCCCAGAACGAAGACGATGCTAGAATGAAAATCAAGGCCAGGCGGTGAAACAAGCTATTGCACCGAGAGCGAAAGCGGAACGACCCGCAGAATTCCGTCATCTATGAATTGCACCCATAGCCGATAGTCGCCAGTGGTAGGAAAGGTCACGTGCACCATTGCCGCGTCTGAACCCATCGCCATTGGATGCACATGCAAAAGCTGGTCTCCCGTAAGCGGCACGGCTACGATGTGCGCGATTGCACCGAGATACGGCGTAATTTTCACCGCGCTGCCATCGCTGCGCGTGAACTTGAGGTCGAGCATCTCCATGTTGCCACTTTGAACGGCGCCTGAGGCGAGCGTGACACGCGAGACGCCCGCAACGCCTTCACGCACGTCGCCGAGAGCAGATGGAACCGGATTTGCTGGCAATCCACCGCTCACTCTGAGATCAGTCATGGCGCTAAACTCTTTGCCGTCTCCTAAAGTCACCCCTTGTGCCCATACCCGGTATGCGCCTTCGCGAGGCAGATCAAATGAAACAGTCCAAACTCCGCCGTGGAATTCGGGATGTTCATGGCGGAATTCACTCAGGGCCGCATCGTAAACCAAAAAGTGCAACTTTTTTTCGTGTGCGATTTTGAGGTCGGAATCCGTCAGGATCCTCCCCGTGGCCGAATCCAACAAGGAAAAAGTGAAGCTCTGAGCGCCGGCTTTGACATTCGACGCGGCGAAGTTTTTGAACTCAATCGCATCCGCTCCGGCGCGGAGCGAGCCCACTAACGCCAACAAAGTCAAAACGGCTTTCAACACAATCGGCCCCTTTTTATAAATTTTATCCCGGCAAACCCACATTGACGAAATATACCCCCCGGGGGTATGAATCCAACAAACCTTACGCCCGAGGACACCTAGAATGCAAAGTGAAATGGCCAAAGCCGGAGTGCGAAAAAAGAAATCTGCGCGTAACGGTGTTGAGCGCCAGGCTCCCGCTTTGAAAAACCGGCTGAATCGGCTGCGTGGCCAAATTGACGGTGTTGAACGCATGCTCGACGAGGGCCGGTACTGCGTGGACATCATCAATCAGCTAAAGGCGGTCCAATCGGCGATTCATGGCTTGGAAAAGCAAGTGCTCGAAGGCCACTTGCGGACCTGCGTGCTTTCTGCGCTTGGCGGCAAAGGTGCCGAGTCCAAAATAAGTGAAATTTTAGAGCTCTTCTAAAGCCATTTCCGGTTCCTTGCAGGCGGCGCAAGAAGAGCCCATTTTCGGCACCGCGACGATTTTACTTCGCATTCCTGTGATAGCGTGCTAATACAATACCTCGGTCGCCGAACCAGACTAAGGAATGACTATGAATAAAGACTTGCAAGAGCTAATCAAAACTCTGCTCGCCCTCAAAGACAAAGAGGAAGCGCGGGAGTTTTTGGAAGACCTGTGCACCCCGGCCGAACTGGCCGCTCTTGCGGGCCGTTGGAAGGTGGCGCGCATGCTGGAGGATGGGCTCTCTTACCGGGAAATCTATGAGAAAAGCGGCGTCAGCACGGCCACTGTGACTCGCGTCGCCCGCTGCGTGACTCTAGGCACCGGCGGCTACCGTACGGCGCTCAAGCGCCGGGACGAAAGTTCAATCAAATGAGAAAAGAAGGAGCTTCCCCTGTGAAAGACGAAGGCCGCTTGCGCATCGCGATCCAAAAATCCGGACGCTTGGCCGAAAAATCGATCGCCTTGTTTACCAAGTGCGGACTCGACTTTGACTTGCGCAAAGACCGCCTGCTGCAATCGTCGACCGATTTCCCGGTCGACTTGATGCTCGTGCGCGACGACGATATTCCCGAGTATGTCGCCGACGGCGTTTGCGATCTCGGCATTGTCGGTGAGAACGTGATTCGCGAGAAATACTTCAGCCAGCCTGGCGCCGATCGCTCGCGTTTGGAAGTCACACTCAAACTCGGCTTTGGCTCCTGCCGCCTTTCGCTCGCGGTGCCGGCAGGTTTTGCTTACACTTCGCCGAGAAATTTGAATGGCTTGAAGATTGCGACCTCGTATCCGTCTTGCCTGCGTGAATTTCTCGCCAGCCAAGGTGTCGAGGCGCAAATCCTGGAGCTCAGCGGCTCGGTTGAAATCGCTCCGGCACTGCAAATCGCCGACGCGATTTGTGACTTGGTTTCGACCGGTGCGACTCTGCAGTCGAACGGACTACGTGAGGTGACACAGATTTTCACCAGCCAAGCCTGCCTCGTGCGCAACGGCCGTCCGCTCAGCGCCGAGAAGGCATTGCTCTTCGAGCGCCTGCTGCGCCGGATCAACGGCGTACTTAAGGCCGGGCGTTCGAAATACATTATGATGAATGCGCCCGCAAAGGCGCTCGGGCAAATCTGCAAAATCATTCCTGGTATGGAAGAGCCATCGGTCATTCCGCTCGGTTCCGATGGCGAACGCATCGCTGTACACGCCGTCGCTGGCGAAGACGTATTCTGGGAGACAATCGAAAATCTCAAAGCCGTGGGCGCCAGTTCGATTCTGGTCTTGCCGATCGAAAAGGTGATTGCGTGAAGATGCTTCTGAGCACGACATGGGCGAAACTCAGTCCCGCTGAGAAAGCCGCCGCCTTGGCTCGCCCGCGAGCCGGCAAGAACGCCGAGGTTCAGCGCGACGTCGCGGCGATCGTGCGCGCCGTGCGTGAGTCTGGTGACCAGGCGGTGCTGGAGTTCACGCGCAAGTTCGACTCTCCTGATTTGACCGGCCTCAGCGTCTCGCAGGAGGAAATCGCCGGAGCGGCCACGCAGGTTTCCGTTGAAATTTTGAATGCGCTTGAAGATGCGATTCAACGTATTCGGGCATTTCATCTCAAGCAAAAGCCATTGAATATCTCGGTTGAAACCGCGCCGGGGGTTCTGTGTGAAAGGCGCAGCTTGCCGGTTGAGCGCGTTGGCCTTTACATTCCGGGTGGCACGGCTCCGCTGCCGTCGACGTTGATGATGCTCGCGATCCCGGCACAAGTCGCCGGTTGTCCTGAAATCGTGTTGACCACTCCCCCACAGCGCGACGGCCGCATCAATCCGGTCATTCTAACCGCAGCCGCTCGCTTGGGAATAAGCCGGATTTTCAAATGTGGAGGTGCGCAGGCCATCGCCGCGCTCGCCTTCGGCACGCAGACGATTCCCAAGATGGACAAAATCTTTGGTCCCGGCAACGAGTGGGTGACTGAGGCCAAAATGCAAGTCGCATACGATCCCGAAGGGGCCGCCATCGATTTGCCTGCAGGCCCCTCGGAAGTTTTGGTGCTCGCCGACGCTTCCGCAAGCGCCGCTTTTGTCGCCGCAGACTTGCTCTCACAGGCTGAGCACGACCGGTCGTCGCAGGTGATCCTAGTTTCGACTAGCGCCGATCTGATCGCGCGCGTGCAAAGCGAAATTCAATTGCAACTCGCCGATTTGCCGCGCCAAGAAATCGCCGAAGCCGCCTTGGGATCCAGTCGCGCCATTTTGGCTGCCGACCTGAAAGAAGCTATGGAGATTTCCAACCTCTACGCTCCCGAACATTTGATCTTGCAGGTGCAAGACGCCCGGGCCGTCGCCGCCCTCGTGCGCAATGCCGGCAGCGTGTTTATCGGCGCTTGGAGTCCTGAGTCCGCGGGCGACTACGCCAGTGGTACCAATCACGTACTGCCGACTTACGGCTTTGCGCGCGCGTTCAGTGGCGTGACTGTCGACAGTTTTTGCAAAACGATTTCGTTTCAGGAACTTTCACCCGCGGGATTGCAAGGTCTCGCCGCGACCGTCGAAACCTTGGCCGCCGCCGAAGGACTCGAAGCCCACCGCCGGGCGGTGAGTTTGCGCGTGCGCGCCCTGCGCGAGGGAAAATCCTAATGGCACTCGACCTCGAGAGGCTTATTCGCCCCACTATCTTGCGCATGCGCGCCTATCAATCGGCACGCTCTTTGGTCACCGACGCGGCTGTGTTCCTCGATGCCAATGAGGCCGCCGATGGTCGCTTCAACCGCTACCCGGTTCCGCAGCCACCCGCCTTGGTTCAGCGTTTTAGTGAGCTTTACGGCGTGCCGCCTGAAAACGTGCTCGTGGGCCGTGGCTCCGACGAGGCGATCGATACGCTGACACGCGCCTTGTGTGAGCCTGAGAGTGATAAAATTCTCATCACGCCTCCCACTTATGGGATGTACGAAGTCTCGGCCGCGATTCAAAATTCACCGGTGGTCAAGGTGCCTCTGAACTTTGACGGCGAAGCCTGGTCGCTCGATCTGGCCTCAATGACCGCGTGCGCGACTACCGAGTCGGTAAAGATTGTTTATGTTTGTTCACCCAACAATCCCACCGGCGGAGCTTTTCCGGTTCAGGCAATTCGCGAGCTTTGCACCGGCGTGGGCCCCGGAACATTGGTCGTCGTCGATGAAGCCTACGGAGAATTCGCTTCCGAATATTCCGCGGTTCCATTGCTCCCGGAGTTTTCGAATCTCACAGTACTTCGCACGTTGTCTAAGGCCTGGGGCCTGGCGGGTCTGCGTTGTGGTGTGGTGTTGGCGGATCCCTCTCTGATTTCGGTTTTGCAAAAAGTGCGCGCGCCGTATCCTTTACCTCAACCCGTCATCGACGCCGCGCTGGAACTGACGGTCGAGACTGGCCATAGCGAAATGCGGACTAGAGTGCAACGCATTCTCGACCAGCGCGAAAAGCTCAGCCAGGCCTTGGCGAAATCACCGCTTGTGCAAAAGGTATTCGCTACGGATGCCAATTTCATTCTCGCTCGCTTTCACGACGAAGCCGCCGTAATGCGTGCGACCAAAGCGGAAGGCCTGATTTTGCGCAGCCGCGCCACTGAATCTGGCTTGAGCGGTTGCATTCGCATCACCGTCGGCAGCGAGAGTGAGAATGCTCTCCTGCTCGAGATGCTCGAAGATTTGAGCCGCGGAGGCAACGCATGAAGCGCTACCTTTTTATCGATCGTGATGGAACGCTCATTCAAGAGCCGGCCGATTTTCAGATCGACAGTGTGCAGAAGTTCGTCTTGCTCCCGGGAGTCGTTGCAGCTCTCACTCGCTTTGTCACAGCCGGCTATCAGTTGGTCATGGTCACCAATCAAGACGGACTCGGCAGTTCCGCTTATGCGCAAGAGAAATTTGATCTCGTGCAAAACCTCTTGCTCGGAATTCTCAGTTCGCAGGGCATCCGTTGGCAGAATATTCTGATTTGCCCGCATCTTCCGGCGGACGCCTGTAAGTGCCGCAAACCGCAAACGCAGCTGGTGCATGAGTATTTGGCGAGCAACGAAATGGACCGTGAAAATTCATTTGTCATCGGCGATCGCGCCACGGACCTGGAATTGGCCGCCAATATGGGCCTCAAGGGTTTTCAAATTTCTCCCGAATTGGGTTGGGACGCCATCACTCGCTCCATTCTCGACCGCCCGCGTGTCGCCAGTCTCCGCCGCGACACGAATGAAACCAAAATTTCGCTAACGGTCGACCTCGATCGCGAAGGCCCGCAGTCGATCGCCACTGGCATTGGCTTCTTCGATCACATGCTCGAACAGCTCGCCCGTCATGGCGGGTTTGCGCTTACGCTCAAGGCCGAGGGCGATTTACATATCGACGATCATCATATGATCGAAGACACCGCTCTCGCTTTAGGTGCAGCCCTGCGCAAAGCCCTGGGCGACAAACGTGGTATTGGCCGTTACGGCTTTTGGTTGCCGATGGATGAGGCCGACACGCGTGTGACGCTCGACCTCTCCGGCCGCGCCGAATTTCAGATGCGTGCGCCGATCAAAGCCGAGACGGTCGGCGGCCTAAAGACCGAAATGATTTCGCACTTCTTCAAAAGCTTGGCCGACAGTCTGGCGATGAGTCTGCACATTGAAACGCGCGGTGAGAATTCACATCACATGGTGGAGTCGATGTTCAAAGCCACGGGTCGCGCTCTGCGCCCAGCACTGAGCAAGGCCGAGGGCGGAATTCCCTCGACCAAGGGGACTTTGTGATCGGCATCGTCGACACGGGCGGGGCCAATCACGCCTCGATACAAAACGCACTTGCCCGTCTGGGCTGCGATTCGCGGGTCACGCTCGAGCGCGAAGTGCTCTCCGCCTGCACGCATTTGATCCTCCCGGGTGTCGGCCACGCCGGCCATGCCATGGAACGCTTGAACGCCAATCGTTTGGCTGAATTTCTGCGCGCCCAGACCAAGCCTGTACTCGGAATTTGTTTAGGAATGCAGATTCTATTCGATTCCTCCGACGAGGGCGGAGGCGCCTGCTTGGGCTTGCTACCGGGTCGCGTGAAGCGCCTAAAAGCCGACGAGAATTTTCGCGTTCCCAACATGGGTTGGAGCCGGCTAGAACTCTCTGGGCCCTCGCGGCTCTTAGTCGGTATCAGCCCAGAGGCCTATTTTTATTTCGTACATTCGTTCGCCGTGCCGAATGGCCCCTGGGTTCGCGCCTTGACGCCCGCGCCGCAGCCGATCCCCAGCGTGCTCGAATGGCGTGGATTTTTCGCCGTGCAATTCCACCCTGAGCGCTCGGGTGCTGGCGGTGCGCGCCTGCTCGAAAATTTTCTCGCGGAGGGCGTATGATTCTCGTTCCGGCAGTCGACCTACTCGATGGGCAAGTCGTGCGCCTGATCGAGGGCGATTTTGAGCGCAAAACGATTTTCGCCGGCCGCACGCCAGCAAGCCTGCTCAATGGCTATGTCGCGAGCGGCGCCAAGCAGCTGCACTTAGTTGACCTCTCAGGCGCCCGCTCCCCTGAAGACCGGCAAAGCGCGCTGATCGAATCGATCGTACGCGCAGTCGATGCTGAAATTCAAGTGGGCGGCGGAGTTCGTCACTTGCATGAAATTGAGCAGCTCCTCGCCACGGGCGCAGCCCGCGTCGTCATCGGCAGCTTGCTCATCACGGAGCCGGCTACGGCTTACAAAGCGCTGGAGAAATATGGCCCCGCCCGCCTCACCTTCGCACTCGACGTGCGCTTGATCGACGGCATTCCGATGGTGATGAGTCATGGTTGGCAAAAGGCCACCGGTCAAAGTTTCAGCGACACGATCGCGCCATTCGTGGAGGCCGGGCTGAAACGCGTTTTGTGCACCGACATCGCGCTCGATGGCCGCATGCAGG